>CAUJJV010000297.1 GCA_963205375.1 Pseudomonadota bacterium | reverse complement strand
AGCCCAAACTCTCGACCGATGTGTAAGGTGGCACGGCGTAAATGCGCTTCTCGCGCCCCGCACCGAACAGCTGCAGCGCGGGATTCATGTGCATCTTGGGGTTGTCGAACTTCGGGATCGGTGACGGCGCCATGATGTAGCGGTCATTCACCAGCACCGGATAGTCGTAAGTGGTGGCAATGTGGCCGTAGCGGGCAATGTCCTCGTACAGCTTCACATGCATCAGGCCGTATTCCGCCAGGCCATGCAGGGTGCGCGTCTCGGTCTCGCGCGGTTCCAGGCGCTGCATGGGTTCGGGCACCGGCACCTGGTAGACGATGACCTGGCCTTCGGCGAGCGGGATTTCCGGAATGCGGTGGCGCGTCTGGATCAGCGTGGCGTCCACCGTGCGGGTGGTGGTGGCCACACCCGTGGTGCGCTGGAAGAACCGACGGATATTGACGGCATTGACCGTATCGTCCGAGCCCTGGTCGATGATTTTCAGCACATCATCCGGCCCGATCACGGAGGCCGTGACCTGGATGCCCCCAGTGCCCCAGCCATACGGCAGCGGCATTTCCCGCGAGCCAAAGGGCACCTGGTAACCAGGAATAGCCACCGCCTTGAGGATGGCGCGGCGGATCATGCGCTTGGTGCGCTCGTCCAGGTAGGCAAAGTTGAAGTGCGACTGCACATCGTCTTCGCCATGGGTGGCCGGAGTCAGATTTTCGGTTTTCATGGGTGCGTTCATGGGGTCACCTCGGTGGTAGCGCGCATCTTGCGGATCAGCTCCAGTTCGGACTGAAAGTCCACGTAGTGCGGCAGCTTCAGGTGCTGCACAAATCCGGAGGCTTCCAGGCTGTCGCTGTGGGACAGCACAAACTCCTGCATCTGCGCTGGCGATTCAATCGACTCGCCCAGTTCATCGGCGCGCAGAGCCCGGTCCACCAGACTCATGGCCATGGCTTTGCGTTCACAGTGGCCAAAGGCCAGGCCATAACCACGGGTGAACTGCGGCGGCTCGGTCTTGCTGCCAGCAAACTGGTTGACCATTTCACATTCGGTAATTTCCAGATCGCCAATCGAGATGGCAAAGCCCAGCTCTTCCGGCTCGATTTCCAGTTCCACGCTGCCCAGCCGCACCTCGCCGACAAACGGGTGGCTGTGGGCATAGCCGCGCTGGGTCGAATAGGCCATGGCCAGCAGAAATCCTTCATCGCCCCGCGCCAGGTTTTGCAGGCGGGTGGAACGCACCGCCGGAAACCGCAGGGGTTCGCGGGTCAGGTCCACCGGAGCGGGGTCGCCCGGGGGAATTGGGCGGGTTTCAATCAATCCCTCGTCGTTGAGTAGATCCACCACACGCGGGGTAAACGAACTCTCGCTCATGACCACCGGTGCGTTTGGCTTGACGGCGGGAACTGCCGATTCGCCTTGCGCCAGCAAGGTGAAGTCCAGCAGCCGCTGGGTGTAGTCGTACGTCGGGCCCAGCACCTGTCCGCCCGGCAGGTCCTTGAACGTGGCCGACACACGGCGATCCAGCTGCATGCGCTCGGTGTGCAGAGGTTTGGACGTCCCCAGGCGCGGCAATGTGGCGCGGTAGGCACGCAGCAGGAAGATGGCTTCCACCAGGTCGCCCGACGCCTGCTTGATCGCCAGCGCGGCCAGTTCGGAGTCGTACACCGAACCTTCGTTCATCACCCGGTCCACCGCCAGCTTGAGCTGCTGCTGGATCTGCGGCACGCTGAGTTCCGGCAAGGCATGGTCACCCCTGCGCTGTTCGGCCAGCAGCTGGTAGCTGTTGAGGATGGCGGTTTCACCGCCTTTGACGGCTACATACATGCTGACTGCCCTCCGGTTGGTTCAATGGCGGTGGTGCGCGGCAGGCCCACCAGCTGCTGTTGCGCTGCCAGGAACACATCGACACCCCGTGGAAAACGGGCGTGGTTGGCAGACCACTGCGCCAGAAAATCTGCGGGCACCCCTTCTACGCGCAGTTGGGCCTGGCCCTGGATGCCCGGCCCGCGCAAGCACCAACCGGCTTGCCCCTGCAAGTGAGCTTGCAGAGTCAGCACATCGACCACGCAGGTGGCAGACTGGTCGGGATAGGCCTCGGTGCCTTGCGGCAGGACCTTCAACTCCGGCATGGCATCCCCAGCCGCCACCCACACAAACTGGGCCTGCGCCAAGTCATCCACCAACTGACAACCGGTATGAAAGTGCAGCCACAGCGCCGCGTCAGAGCGGGCGAGCATGGGCGACAGCCACAGCGTGCAATCGGCATCCAGCATGGCCAGCAGCAACGCTGCCGAGGCGGGATGGCCAGCCGACGGCACCTGCGCGTCATGCAGCGCATCCACACAGCGCCCCGGATGGGACAGGGCCTGCAATGCCGCACGAAAGACCGACTGGCTGCCATGCGCCTCGCTGGAAAAACCCGCACCCAGTGCGGACAGGTCATGGGCTTTCATTCGTTTTCCTCTTCTTCGCCAGGGGTTCCGGATTCACGGGCTACGGTGAAGAACTCCACCTTGGTACTTTGGGCACGTGCCTGGCGCTGGGTGCGCTGCAATGCCAGGTGCTGGCGCACCGGGGCAAGCAGCGTGGCATCGATGCGGGCTTGTTGTGCCGGGTTCTGCAACAGGGCATCTGCCGTGGCAGCCAGACGGGCCTGGCGGTGGGAACGACCCAGCACATAGGCCACACCGACCAGCGCAGAGGCCGAGTGGGTCTCGCCAATGCGAATGGCGCAGCGGGTCACAGTGACCTCACCCAGATTGAATCGCTCACCCGTGGCACCGGCGCGGCCCTGCACCATCATCAGTCCGGTCTCGGGTGCGCGGAGCCACTGCGGCGGCTGCGCGCAATGCGGCGCCAGCACCGACTCCAGCAAGTCCACCGGCGCACGCGATAGCAGTGCTATCCAGTCCGCGCGGTGCAGTGCCTTGCCTGGCCCCACATTGTCAAATGCGTGAAACATCGTGGTGTTACCCTCAAAGTTGTATAGACAAATTTAGAATCTGTCCGAACTTTATCCAGCACGTATGTAGGTTTCATGACAAGCATCACTTCTTCTGATTCGCATGGGGATCGCAGCCCCAAAGAGAGCTTCTGGACGCGCATTGCCGCCGAACTGGCAGACGCCATTGGCCGCGGCGCCTATCCGCCCGGTGAGCGGCTGCCTTCAGAGCACGCCCTGGCAGAGCAGTTCGGGGTCAACCGCCACACCATCCGCCGCTCTCTGGCCAGCCTCTCCAGCCAGGGACTGGTGCGCGTGGCCCAGGGCAGCGGAACCTATGTGGAAGATTTCGCAGTCGACCTGATGCTGGCCAAGCGCACCCGCCACCACCAGAGCTTGTCGCAGGCCGGGCTCAAGGGGGGCATGCAGGTGCTCAGCACGCGCACCGAGCGAGCTTCCAGCGCGCAAGCCGCCGCCTTGCAAGTGCCGGTGCGCAGCAAGCTGCTGTGCCTGGAAGTTCTGGGCGAAGCACAAGGCCAGCCCCTGCATGTGAGCGAACGCTGTTTCCCCCTACCCCGCTTTGAGGGACTTGCCGATGTCGTCAAAGACACAGGCTCCATCACGGCGGCTTTTGCAGCGTGCGGCGTGGCCGACTACACGCGCCAGGAGAGCCGCATCACCGCACACATGCCCGAGCCCGCCGTGGCCACCCACCTGCGCCAGCCGCTGAACCGGCCGGTCTTGCGGGTCGAGAGTGTCAATGTGGACACCGCCGGCATCCCCATTGAATTTGCCACCACCTGGTTCGCTGGCGACCGGGTCAAACTGACGGTAACCCACGATGACTGAACCCACCGCTCACCGCTACGCGGTCTACTACGCCCCCGCACCCGACAGCCCCTGGTGGGCCGCCGGACGCCAGTGGCTGGGGCGCTGCGCTGCGCAGGACCGACCACTGGCCCAGCCCACGGTACCGGGACTCACGGCCGCAGAATTCTCCGCACTGACGGCGGCACCCCGACGCTATGGCTGGCATGCCACGCTGAAAGCGCCGTTCGCATTGTCCGAAGGCGTTTCTCTGACCACGCTACGCGCTGCACTGCGGGAACTGGGCCAGTCGCTCACCGCCTTTGCCATGCCCACCTTGCGGGTAGCCCGCCTGGACGACTTTCTGGCCCTGGTGCCGCAAGGCAGTGCAGACCGTCTGCAAGCCGTGGCCGCAGCCTGCGTGACCCAACTGAATGCCCTATCGGCTCCGCTGAGCGCAGCTGAGTTACAGCGGCGCAGACAGGCGCAGTTGACTCCGGAGCAGGACCAGATGCTGGTGCGCTGGGGCTATCCGTATGTGATGGAGCATTTCCGGTTTCATTGCTCGCTCACGGGACCGCTGAATGGTTTGAGCTCCATACAGATTGACGCAGTGCAAGGAGCTGCCGAATCCCTGTTCCACAAGCTGCCGGCCTGCCGGCTTGACACCCTCGCCCTGTTTGCGGAACCCACCCCCGGCGCAGACTTCCTGCTGCTGGACCACTTTGGTTTGCGACCATGAGCCCGCAACTGATTTACACCATGGGTCCATCCGGGGCCGGCAAGGACAGTCTGCTGGCCTGGCTGCGACAACAGTTGTCTGCACAAGCGCCGGTTCACTTCGCACGCCGCACCATAGACCGACCAGTGCATGCAGACGGCGAGCAGCATGAAAGCATCCCGACAGCAGAGTTTCATGCACACGCTGCACGCAATGCCTTTGCCCTGCACTGGTCCGCCAATAGCTTGCACTATGGCATCCGGCACGCTGAGCTTGAAGCGCTGCAACGCGAGCACTGGGTGTTTGTCAACGGATCGCGTGCCTATTTACCGACTGCACTGGAACGATTTCCGAACCTCACGGTGCTGCACATCACCGCTTCCACCGGTGTGCTGCGACAGCGCCTGCTGTCCCGGGGTCGGGAGTCGCCCGAGATGGTGGAGGCCCGGGTGCAACGCGCCGCCGGATTTCAGATCCCCGGCCACTGCAGATGCGTTGAAGTGCACAACGATGCGAGCCTGGACGCCGCCGGACACCAGCTGCTGGGCGCATTGAGCCATCTGGACGACTGGAGCGCCGACGCCTGGGAGACTCCGCAAATTGCGGGATACTGGGCTCCCACTGCGCACACGACACGACCTTGAAAGACAACGACCCCACTGCCACTTCCAGTTCGAAACGTCGCGCCGTATGGGTAGTCTCGTTGGCGGTAGTCGTTGCGGTGGCGGCAGCAGTCGGGTGGCTGGCACCCTGGTCCACTTCACCACAACCGATAGCTGGCAACACCACCGCAAACCCGGGCGCGTTGCACCATGTCGGAACCCAGGTCTGTGCGCAATGCCATACGCAGGAAGCCGCGGCCTGGAAAGGCTCCCACCACGAACTGGCCATGCAGTCCCCGAGCCGCGCCGCGGTGCTTGCGCCGTTTCGCGGGGAGCGCGCCAGCCAGAATGGGGCGAGCACCGTGTTCAGCGAACGCGATGGCAAATTTCTCATCCGCACC
>CAUJJV010000296.1 GCA_963205375.1 Pseudomonadota bacterium | reverse complement strand
AAGGCCTCGACCACACCCAGGATCTGGTTGTCCGCCTTGCCCTGGGGCAGGCTGGTGGGCAGGTGGTAGTCCAGTGGCTGGGTCTGGAACAGCAGCTTGCCGCCAGCGTCGCTATGGCCGGTGCTGTTGAGCTGGAAGCCGGCTGTGATGTCGGCGCCAGGTGTGCCGGCCAAGGCGTCCAGCGTGCGGCTGGTCTGACGCGCATTGCGGGCCACCTCGGTCATGCCCTTTTTATGCCCGTCCAGCTCTTCGAGCACGATCATGGGCAGGTAGATGTCATGTTCCTCAAAACGGAACAGGCACATCGGGTCGTGTAGCAGCACGTTGGTGTCGAGGACGAACAGCTTGGTGGGGCCGGTACGGGCCGCCTTTTTGCCTCTTCCCGCTGTGATGGCCTTCACTGGTACAGGCGCAGCTTTGGCAATGACTTTGGTCTCCACCTGCACCATGGGGGCCAACGCCTTGGCCGGGACCTTCGGGAGGGATCTCTCCAGTGCGGCAGTTTTAACGGGAAGTGTCTGATTCAGTTCGATGGTGGATGCGGGGCGTTGCGGCCGGGGAGTGCTGCGGGCAGGCGCATCAAACGCCTTGGAGGAAACCCGGTCGGCACGTTTGGTAGGGGCGGGAGGCAATGGCATGGAGTGTGGCTCGCACTAGGTTGGGTTGAAAAAACAGATGCCGTAAAAGCGAAAAAGCCGCCTTGAGCCAAGGCGGCTTTTTTGATAAACGCGGTCATAACAATCAACGGCATGAAAACCATTATGCATGAGCCGCAAGGCACTGCTGTGGCAGCGTGTGCCAAAACAACAGGGCCGAAATAGTTGGGCGGTCAGGCGGCTTTTTTCAGGGCCTTGACGGCTTTGAGCACGTCGTCCACATGGCCCGGAACTTTCAGGCCGCGCCATTCTTCCTTGAGCAGGCCATCTGCGCCCACCAGAAAGGTGCTGCGTTCAATGCCCTTGACCTTCTTGCCGTACATGATCTTGTTCTTGACCACGCCGAACATGTGGCACATTTTTTCTTCGGTGTCGGCGATCAGCTCAAACGGCAGTTCCAGTTTGGTCTTGAACTCGTCGTGCGACTTCATGTTGTCGCGTGAAACGCCAAAAACGGTCGCACCGGCCTTGACGAAGTCTTTGTACTTGTCCCGAAACTGCATGGCTTCGGTGGTGCATCCTGGGGTATTGTCCTTGGGGTAAAAATACAGCACCATGGTCTTGCCAACGTGGCTGGTATTCGACACCTTGATACCACCGGTGGCATTGGCTTCAAATTCGGGGAGGGGTTTGTTGACAACAATCGCCATAGGGTGTTTCAGTCTCGCTCGCAGGATGTGTCTTCATGGTGAAGACAGCAACCCGTGATTTTACTCCGAAAACGGCTCCATCCCGATTAAGGGCATACCCGGTCATAACAAAAGGGCTGCGACCACCCTGCGCCCTTCACCGGCCAGGAAATTGAAGGTGCGGCAGGCGGCCTGAGTGTCCATGGTTTCCAGGCCAATGCGCCGCGCATACAGTGCTTCCAGCCACTGCGGCTGCGGGAAGCGGATCCGCGTACCGCTGCCAAAGATCACCACCTCGGGTTCCAGCGCCAGCAGTTGCTCGAAATGCGCGGCCTGCAGGTCCTCAAAAGACGGGCATTCCCAGCGGGTGTGGCCTCCGGTGCTGCTGACGACCAGATTATGGGTGAATTGCTCGCCGTTGACCGCGACCCACCCGGGACCGTAGCCAGTGATGGAGGGGCCGGAGATGGCATCTGGCTGGAATTTCATGGTGCAAATATCGGGGAAGCGGAAAAAGCGGGGTCAAACACGTGTTGCACTGCACCAGCGAGGTGCCGAACTGTGGTCAAATTATAGGTTTCACCCCGTACTGCCACCTTCCGGAGGGATTTTGAGAACCATTCAGAAATCTGCCAAGCTTGCCAACGTTTGCTATGACATCCGTGGACCCATCATGGACCGAGCGCGGCAGATGGAGGAAGAGGGCCAGAAAATCATCAAACTCAACATCGGCAATCTGGCCGTGTTCGGTTTTGATGCGCCGGAAGAAATCCAGCAGGACATGATCCGCAATCTGCCCAATTCGGCAGGGTATTCGGACAGCAAAGGCATTTTTGCAGCGCGCAAGGCCGTCATGCACGAGACCCAGCGCCAGGGCATCAAGGGCGTGGGTCTGGACGATATCTACCTCGGCAACGGCGCCAGCGAACTGATCGTGATGGCGACCAACGGCCTGCTCGACGACGGCGATGAATTGCTGTTGCCAGCGCCTGACTACCCCCTGTGGACGGCTGCGGTCAGCCTGTCGGGCGGTACACCGGTGCACTACATGTGCGACGAAGCCAATGGCTGGATGCCCAATCTGCATGACATCCGCAGCAAGATCACGCCGCGCACCAAGGGCATTGTGGTGATCAACCCCAACAACCCGACCGGTGCCATGTATTCGGACGAATTGCTGCTGGCGATTGTGGCGATTGCACGTGAGCACGGCCTGGTGATTTTTGCCGACGAGGTGTACGACAAGGTGCTGTACGACGGCGTCAAACACACCGCTATTGGCTCGCTCAGCGAAGACGTGCTGACGCTGACCTTCAACTCCCTGTCCAAGAGCTACCGCTCCTGCGGCTACCGCGCGGGCTGGATGATCATCTCCGGCGACAAGCGTCCAGCCAAGGATTACATCGAAGGCCTCAACATGCTGTCGAACATGCGCCTGTGCTCCAACGTGCAGGGCCAGTATGCGATTCAGACGGCACTGGGCGGCTACCAGAGCATCAACGAACTGGTAGGCGAGGGCGGCCGTTTGCGCCGCCAGCGCGACCTGGCGTATGAGCTGATCACGGCCATTCCCGGGGTGACCTGCGTGAAGCCCACCGCTGCGCTGTACATGTTCCCGCGGCTGGACCCGGCCATGTACCCGATTGAAGACGACCAGCAGTTCTTCCTGGAACTGCTGCAGGAAACACGTGTGATGCTGGTGCAGGGAACGGGCTTCAACTGGCCCGAGCCGGACCATTTCCGCATTGTGTTCCTGCCCCATGAAGACGACCTGCGCGAGGCCATTGGCCGCGTGGCCAAGTTCCTGGAGCATTACCGCAAACGGCACAGCAACTAGTTTGCTATGTATTTGATAGCTACCCGCACACATTCTACGGGGGCTATGAGCTGATTTAACTGAAACTGTAGAGACTGTATGAAACCGATTCAAGTGGGCCTGTTGGGCATTGGCGTAGTGGGTTCCGGCACATTCAATGTGCTCAAGCGCAACCAGCAGGAGATCCAGCGCCGCGCTGGCCGTGGCATTGAAATCACCATGGTCGCCGACCTCGATACCGCACGCGCGCAGGCCGCCGTCGGCCCCGATGTGAAGGTGGTCAACGACGCCCGCGCCGTCATTGCCAACCCCGACATCGACATCGTCATTGAACTGATCGGTGGCTACGGTATCGCCAAAACGCTGGTGATGGAAGCGATTGCCGCCGGCAAGCATGTGGTCACGGCCAACAAGGCGCTGCTGGCGGTGCACGGCACCGAGATCTTTGCCGCGGCGCGTGCCAAGGGCGTGATGGTCGGCTTCGAGGCGGCGGTGGCCGGTGGCATCCCGATCATCAAGGCGCTGCGCGAGGGGCTGACGGCCAACCGCATCGAGTGGATCGCCGGCATCATC
>CAUJJV010000295.1 GCA_963205375.1 Pseudomonadota bacterium | reverse complement strand
AACGCCATCCGCACCGCGCTGTCGCCGCGCTTCGTTCCCAACGGCACCTTTCAGGTGGCGGAAATTCCGCGCACTTTGTCGGGGAAAAAGCAGGAATTGCCCATCAAGAAGCTGCTATTGGGGCAGCCGCTCGAAAAGGTGGTCAATAAGGATGCCATGGCCAACCCTGGTTGCCTACAATGGTATGTAGAGTTTGCGCAGGTCAGGAACCACCATGGCGGACACCACGAATCTGGAGCTGGATGACGAGGCGATAGCGCGCCATGCGGCGATTGAGCGCATCCGCGTTTTCAATGAGCGCTCCATCACTGCGGCGCGCCTGGCGTTTGTAGGGATTGCGCTGATGGCCTGGGTCCTGGCGACGCAGGCGGGGTGGGGACGGGCCATCGTCTGGGTTGCGGCCATGAGCCTGGTGGAGGTGGTGATTCTGCTGGCCGGTGTGGGGTGCCGGCGCGCTCTGGAGCGCAAAGTGCATCGCCATCTCTGGCTGCGCGTGCAGCTGGTGCTGGCCGCGGTCAGCGGGATGGTCTGGGGGTCGGCCGTGTGGTTTGTCTGGACTCCGGGGCAGTTCATTCCTTTCCTGGCGACGCTGACCATCCTGATTGGGGTGGCCGGTGTCAGCATCATCACCATGTCGTCCTACGCGGTGGCGGCGGTTGCCTTTTTCGGTGGCATCTATCTGGTGCCGCTGTTCCATGAATTTGTCCATCCGAAACAGGCCTCCCATTTTCTGCAGGCGGGTCTGCTGGTGATTATGGTGGTGCAGATCGGCTATGCACGCAGTCTCGGCAGGATGGAGAAGCGGGAGCTGGAGCAATACGTCCGCAACGGGGCTTTGGTCGTCCGTCTGCACGACCTCGTCACCCACGACCAGCTGACCGGTGCGTTCAGCCGCCGCTACATGCTGGAGCGGCTGGAGCAGCAGGTATCGCTCCACGAGCGGCACGGTTCACCGGCGTCGCTCATCATGTTCGACCTCGACCATTTCAAGGCCATCAACGACCACTACGGCCACCCGGCCGGGGACCGGGCGCTGCGGGAAGTGGTGCGTGCAGTCAACACACAGCTGCGCGATGGCGACATGCTGGCGCGTGTGGGCGGAGAAGAGTTTCTGGTGCTGCTGCCGATGACTGGCATGCAGGACGCGCATGCACTGGCCGAGCGGCTGCGCCAGACGCTGGAGTCCACCCACATTGTGGAGGGCTCCAAAAAAGTTTTTCTTCCGGCGTCCTTTGGCGTGGCCGAGTTGCTGCCGAAAGAAAACTTCTCCGAATGGCTGCGCCGCGTGGATGCTGCGCTGTACCAGGCCAAGGACCAGGGGCGCAACTCGCTGTTTGATGCGGAGTAGGGGGCATAGAACCATGGACGGGTCGGATCTGCCAGCGCTGGAACCATCGCTGATTGCCGAAAAGGTGCGATCGGAGATGGCGCGTGTGTTTGTCGAGCGCCTGTCCGACAGTGTGCTTTCGGCGCCGCTGGGGCTTGCCATCACGGGGTGGCTCCTCCAGTCCGTAGCAGGCTGGACACCTGCCCTGACGTGGATTTGCGGCATGGCGGTGGTGGAGGTCATGATCCAGTCGGTGGGCAACCGGTTTCAGCGCGCGCTTGCGCAGGGAAACAGCACCCGAGGCTGGGTTAGGGCGCAATGCGTTGCTTCCGGCTTGCTGGGACTGGGTTGGGGAAGTGCCGTGTGGTTTGTCTGGGTAGACGGACAGATGCTGTACTACCTGGCGGTCCTCTGTGCGCTGGTGGGCGTTTCGGGTATCTGCATGGTGACCATGTCACCCCAGCCCCTGGCGACCCGGCTGTTCTCGCTGGGCATGCTGGCGCCCCCGCTCGTGCAACTTCTCTGGGTGGATAACCCGCTTGCGATGCAGGTGGGTTTTGGCTGGCTGATGATGGCCGCGGTACAGGCCTGGACGGCACGGGACCTGCACCGGGAACTTGCGCGCGAGACAAAAAGCGCCCTGCATAACAAGGATCTGTTGCAACAACTCTCCAGAACCACTACCGAACTTCACCGTGCGAGTGCACAAATGGAAGAGAAGAACACCGAACTGGCGGCTGCCCTTGGCCAGCTGGAAGAGCTGGTGAGCCATGACCAGCTGACCGGTGCGTTCAGCCGTCGGTATATCTTTGAACAGCTTGATCGCCTTGCTGCGATCAGCCAGCGCCATGGCGCTCCGGTGACCGCCGTGATGTTTGACCTGGACCACTTCAAGGCCATCAACGACACCTATGGCCACCCCACCGGAGACCGGGCTTTGAAAGAAGTGGTCCGCGCTGTTGCGGACCAGTTGCGCGACGGCGACATGCTGGCCCGCGTGGGCGGAGAAGAGTTCCTGGTGGTACTGCCCCTGACCGGTCTGGGTGATGCGTTGCAGCTGGCCGAGCGGCTGCGCCAGACGCTGGCGCTCACCACGGTGGCGGTGGAAGGCGGAGGTGTCATCTTTCTTCCTGCGTCGTTTGGTTTGGCCGAGTTGCTGCCCGACGAGGGGCATGCGGAGTGGTTCAATCGCGTCGATGCGGCGCTGTACCAGGCCAAAGAAAAAGGCCGCAACACGCTGGTTGCGGCCTGAGTGAAGCAGGGGGGGGGTTACACCCGCTCGACCACGATCGCAATGCCCTGGCCCACGCCAATGCACATGGTGCACAGCGCGTAGCGGCCACCGGTGCGGTGCAGCTGGTTGATGGCGGTCGTCACCAGACGCGCGCCGCTGGCCCCCAGCGGGTGGCCCAGCGCAATCGCACCGCCATTGGGGTTCACACGGGCATCGTCGTCGGCCAAGCCGAGATCGCGCAGCACGGCCAGGCCCTGGGCGGCAAAGGCTTCGTTGAGTTCGATCACATCCATCTGCGCCAGCGTCAGCCCGGTCAGGGCCAGCACCTTGCGGGTGGCGGGCGCCGGGCCAAAGCCCATGATGCGCGGAGCCAGACCGGCGGTGGCCATGCCGACCACGCGGGCGCGCGGCGTCAGGCCGTAGTGGCGGGCAGCGGCTTCATTGGCCAGCAGCAGGGCGCACGCACCATCGTTCACGCCCGAGGCATTGCCCGCGGTCACGGTGCCGTCGGGGCGCACCACACCTTTGAGCTTGGCCAGTGATTCGAGGGAGGTGGCGCGAGGGTGCTCGTCCTGTGACACCACAACCGCATCCCCCTTTTTCTGGGGGATGGTGACCGGCACGATTTCGGCTTCGAAGAAGCCACCTTGCTGTGCGCGCACCGCATTGAGCTGGGAGCGCAGTGCCATCTGGTCCTGGGCTTCGCGTTCAATCTTGAAGTCGGTAGCCACGTTCTCTGCCGTCTCGGGCATGGAGTCCACACCGTACAGCTTCTTCATCAGCGGATTGACAAAGCGCCAGCCGATGGTGGTGTCGTATACCGCGTTGTTGCGGCTGAAGGCCGATTCGGCTTTGGGCATGACGAAGGGCGCGCGGCTCATGCTTTCCACGCCGCCCGCTATCATTAATGTAGCTTCTCCTGCACGGATGGCGCGGGCTGCAGTGCCAACGGCATCCATACCCGAGCCGCACAGTCGGTTGATGGTGGCACCGGGCACTTCCATCGGCAAACCCGCCAGCAGCGATGACATGTGCGCCACATTGCGGTTGTCTTCGCCGGCCTGGTTGGCGCAGCCGTAGATCACGTCGGTCACAGCAGCCCAGTCCACGCCGGGGTTGCGCTCCATCAGCGCCTTGATGGGAATGGCGCCGAGGTCATCGGTGCGGATGGAGGACAGGGCGCCGCCGTAGCGGCCAAAGGGGGTGCGGATGGCGTCACAAATGAATGCTTGGGTCATGGATGTGCCTGTGAAAAACGGTGGGCGCTAGCTTAGCGGGGAATCCAGGGGGCAGGGCGCTTCTCCAGAAACGCGGCGAAGCCTTCGCGTGCCTCGGTGGTGCCACGCACCCGGCTGATGGTCTGGGCGGTGAGTTCGCGCACTTCGGGGGTTATGGCGCCGACTTCCAGCTGGGCAAACAACGCCTTGATTTCGCGCTGGGCGTTGGGCCCGCCGGCCAGCAATTGGGTGACGGTGGCGTCGACGGCAGCGTCCAGCGCATCCAGCGCCACCGCTTGCTGCACCAGGCCTATGGCCAGAGCCTCCGCCGCGTTGATGCGTTCGGTGGTGAGGGCTAGGCGTTTGGCCTGGCGCTTGCCCACGGCGTTGGTCACATAGGGGCCAATCACGGCGGGCAGGATGCCAAACTTGGCTTCGCTGACCGAGAAGCTGGCGTTGTCAGCGGCAATGGCGATGTCGCAGGCGCAGGCCAGGCCCACACCGCCGCCTAGCGCCGCACCCTGCACGCGGGCTACGGTGGGTTTGGGGCAGGTTTCGATGCGAGACAGCATGCCGGCAAAGCGGCGTGCGTCTTCCAGGTTCCATTCGCGCGACGCGGTGCTGGCGCGTTGCATCCATTGCAGATCGGCGCCAGCGCTGAAGTGCTTGCCTTCGCCTGCCAGCACGACCACGCGCACCGTGTCGTCGGCCACCAGAGCAGCAAAGGCCGTATCCAGTTCGCCAATCATGGCTTCGTCAAACGCATTGAACACCGCGGGGCGGGCCATGGTGACCTGAGCGACGCCGGCGCTGCGCTGTGTGATTTTGAGGGTCTGATAGTCGCTCATCAATAAGTCTCTAAATGGAGCCTGCCTTCGCGTTTGAGGGCTGCGCCTACGGTGTCCCACGACAGGTTGGCCTTGGTGGCAATGTCGCGCAGCGCCATGACCACACCTTCTTCCATGCTCTTCAAACCACACACATAAAAGTAGGTGTTGGCGTCATTCAGTAACGGCGCCAGATCGGCGGCGCGTTCGCGCATCAGGTCCTGCACATAGCGCTTGGGCTGGTTGGGGGTGCGTGAGAACGCGAAG
>CAUJJV010000294.1 GCA_963205375.1 Pseudomonadota bacterium | reverse complement strand
ATGGACACGACCATGCTCACGGGGACGACCACGGGCATGTGCACGGCCCCGGGTGTGGGCACAAGCACTAAAGCGGTTGGCGCAAAAAGCCATGCTCGACGCCAGCCTGATGCAACTGATGTGGCTGGCCTCGCCGGCGCTGCCGATTGGCGGGTTCTCCTATTCGGAATGCCTGGAAGCCGCAGTGGAATCCGAGCGGGCTGCGACAGAAAGTGACGCATCGATTTGGCTGGTGGACCAGCTGCACCTGAACCTCGCGCGTGCGGACCTGCCTGCCGTAGCGCAGGCCATTCCCGCCTGGCGCGACGGCAACACCGAACGCATTGCGCAGCTCAGCGCCTGGGTGCTGCAGACCCGCGAGAGCAGCGAACTGCGCGCGCAAACCGAGCAGATGGGCAAGAGCCTGCTGGACTGGCTGCGCAACCACACCACCGCCACACCGGCGCAGATTGCATTGCTGGCAGGCCAGGAACCCACCTACCCGATCGCCTTTGCGCTGGCGGCCAGCAGTACGCAGGCCACGGTGCGCGAATGCCTGCTGGCCTATGCCTTTGGCTGGGCCGAGAACATGACGCAGGCCGCCATCAAGTCGGTCCCGCTGGGCCAGAGTGCGGGCCAACGCATCCTGTCTGCATTGACCGCAGAGATTCCTGCAGCCATTGACCATGCGCTGGGCGTGACCGACGACACGCGCCAGGCTTTTTCTCCCATGCTGGCCATCCTGAGCAGCCAGCATGAGGTGCAGTATTCACGGCTTTTTAGATCGTAATGGCCTCTAGCCCCCGTATTCATTGAGCAATCGGCTCCACTTTTTATAGCAAATCACCATGTCCGCCACACCATCGCCACTGCACCACATTGCCAACCGCACCAAGAACCTGCCCCCGTTGCGCGTGGGCATCGGCGGCCCCGTGGGCTCCGGTAAAACCACCCTGCTGGAAATGCTCTGCAAGGCCATGCGCGACCAGTACGACCTGGTCGCCATCACCAACGACATCTACACCAAGGAAGACCAGCGCCTGCTGACCGTGAGCGGCGCGCTGCCAGCGGACCGCATCATGGGGGTGGAAACCGGGGGCTGCCCACACACTGCCATCCGCGAGGATTGCTCCATCAACCTCGAAGCCATTGACCGCATGCTGGTGGACCACCCCAATGCCGACATCGTGTTTGTCGAAAGCGGCGGCGACAACCTGGCCGCCACGTTCAGCCCCGAACTCTCGGACCTGACGATCTATGTGATTGACGTGGCTGCTGGAGAAAAGATCCCCCGCAAGGGCGGCCCCGGCATCACCAAGAGCGACCTGTTCGTGATCAACAAGACCGACCTGGCCCCCTACGTAGGCGCCAACCTGGCGGTGATGGAGCAGGACACCATCCGCATGCGCACCACGCCCAAAGGCTTGAAGCCGTTTGTGATGACCAACCTGAAAGACCAGAGCGGCCTGCAAGACGTGATTGCCTTCATCGAAACCAAAGGCATGCTGAAGGCCTGAGACGTCAACGGCCCGGCCCACTATCTGGGGCGAATACTTTCCTTGAGGACCTTGGGGGAATAGTATTTCTGGAATCCCCGCCAGACTGTTCCGGAGCGCGCCGCATTCTCCAGCAGAGCAATGAGCTCTTTCTGGTCCTGCTCACCCAGTGATGTGCGAGAGACGTAGGCACCGCTGTCCCCCCAGGGCAATTCGCGAATCGGTTCAAAGCGCAGCTTGCCAGCCAGATCCCGCACACGGTCATCGCCCTGAACGGCCCCCGCCAGAATCGACGGCGCCATGATGGTGAGGTGGGCGCTGCCATTCTTCAGCACCCTGGCGACGGAAAGCGGGTCCACCTCGTACTGCACCCGCCCCTGGCGGCTCAACTCGCGCACCAGATCGTCATATGCAGCCCCGTACGCGAATCCCCGCACCAAGACCACCTTGAGATCAGGACTGTCGATCAATTCCTGTGCGGTGGTGATGGGTTTGCGGCCAGTGTCCAGCGATACCAGCGTTGCACGGTTGTAAGTCAGCGGAACAAAAACACCTACCGCATCGCGCTCGGGCGTCTTGCTGGCGGGGATCAAGACATCGGCAGCCCCACTTTCAAACAGGTACTCCAGTCGGGCGCGTGGTACTGCCTTGATGGCGAAAGTGCAAGTGTCTTTTCGCTGGATTCCTTCAAGAATTTCCGGATAAATCCCGCCCACCACTTTGTCATCCACCACCACGACACTCAGGCCGGTAGCCGACATGGGTGTGTTGATGGGTCGCGAACAAAGAGCCAAGGCAGTTGTGGGTAACGCCGCGACAACCAGCGCAAGTGACCGAAGGGTTCTACTGAATCGTACAGACTTCATACTGGAACCATGCTAACCCATGGAGGTATCCATGTCTCTCCGGATTTGCCCTGCCAAAAAGCTCTGTTAGCGTCGGTACAACCCCTCAATGTCCCGCGCGAAGCGGGCCGACAGATTGTTGCGTTTGAGCTTGAGCGTCGGTGTCAGCAGCGTGTTGTCAGGGGTCCACGGCTCCAGACTCAGTACCACCCCTTTGGGCTGCGCATAGTGCGGAAACCCATGGGTCAGCTCGCGGATGCGCTGCAGTGCCACCTGCCGCGCAGCGGGCGCCTGCAGGCTTTCAGGCGCCTGATGTGGCAGGCCCAGTTCTGCGCACATGCGCTCCCAGTCGGCGCGGCCCAGCACCACGATGCTGCCGATGAAAGGCCGGTTGTCGCCAAACGTATAGGCCTGCTCGAACAAAGGGTCGCTGGTGATGGCCAGCTCCAGGTCGGCGGGGGCAATCTTTTCGCCGGTGGAGGTGACGATGATTTCCTTGATGCGGCCCAGGATGCGGATACGCCCGTTCTCGATGCCCGCCTGGTCGCCCGTACGCAACCAGCCATCCACAAACGCCGCGGCAGTATCGGCCTCACGCTTCCAGTAGCCCTGCATGACGCTGGGGCCCCGCACCTGCAGTTCCTGATTCTCGCCAATGCGCACGTCCACGCCCGGCAACACCCGGCCAATGGTGGTCGGGTCGTTGTCGTCCAGCCCATTGGCTGCGACCACCGGCGAGGTTTCCGTCATCCCATAGCCCTGCAGGATCGGCAGGCCCAGGCCCAGGAAACACTGGGCAATCGGTTTGGACAATGCAGCGCCACCGCTGACCGCCGCGCGCAGGCGCCCGCCAAACTGGGCCAGCAGCGGTTTGGCCACCAGCGTGTGCAAGACTGGCCAGACCAGCGCATCCAGCCAGGCAGGAACGCTACCAGACACCGGCAGCTTCTGGCTGCGGCAAAACCGCCGCCAGCCCACCGTTTGCGCCCACTGGAACAAGCGCGACTTGATGGCCGAGCCCGCCAGCATGCCGTTGAGTACCCCGTACACGCGTTCATAAATGCGCGGCACCGAAATCAGGATGGTGGGGCGCACGGTCTTCATGTCTTCGGACAACAGCGCCACCGAGCGCGCATGTGCCACGCAGCTGCCCGCAGCAATCGGCAGGTAGTAGCCGGCCGTGCGCTCAAAGGTGTGGGACAGCGGCAGGAAAGACAGAAACACATCGTCGGCCTGCGGCGTGACGCGTTCCATCACGGCCTTCACATTGGCCAGCACGTTGTGGTGGCTGAGCATCACGCCTTTGGGTTTGCCAGTGGTGCCCGAGGTGTAAACCAGCGAAGCCAGATCGTCCGGACCGGGCGTGTACTGCGCGTCCAGTGGCTGGCAG
>CAUJJV010000293.1 GCA_963205375.1 Pseudomonadota bacterium | reverse complement strand
CGCATACGTTATCTGACGCCAATGCAGCCGCGACACCCGTAGGCAGCTTTGGCACCACCAGTACCGTGCCGGCGAGTGCGTTTGCGCTGGGCGTTGCCACCGTGGCAACCCCAACCTACACGTTTTCCAATGCCACAGGGCCAACACTTCCAACGGTGATCGCGGTACGCACGGTTGATGCCGACAACGTGTCGTCACTGAGGGCGGTGGCATCCAGCATCGTGGAGGGCACCAGCGAAATCCGTAGCGGGCGCATCCAGTTGCTAAATGCGTATGGCTCTGAGCGCCTGGCATTGCCGCTTCCATTGGTAGTGCAGTATTGGAACGGCAACTGGCAAAAGAATACGGCTGATACCTGCACCAGTATTTCGGCCGGCCAGTTTGCCTGGAGTTTCCCGGCTGGCACGGCAGCCAAGCCCAACAATCTGACCGCCTGCAAGTCGGCGGTGACTGTCACGGGATCCTCACCCAACAGCGTAGTGACGCTGAGTGCCCCAGGCATCGCCAATGCGGGCTGGGCGGATTTGGTTCTGAACCTGGGTGTTGCAGCCTCGGGCAATGCCTGCACTTCGGTCGGCGTGGGGGCAACCGGTATTGCGACCACTGCCGCCGCACCCTGGCTGCAATACAACTGGTCCGGCCTAGTGGATAACCCGAAGGCGCGCGCCACCTTTGGTATCTACAAGAGCCCTCTTATCTATCGCAGGGAAAATTATTGACCCAGCCCCCGCCACATAAGCGTGATAAGCTATTAAAATGAGAGCGAATCCAAGGACCGCCTGATCACGTACATGACCCAAGTTCTTGCCGTAACCACCATCTATGCCTTGCGGGAGGGGCGCTAGCTATGCGGTGGCCGTGGAGTCGCGCTACATCACAAGACCAACTCGTCGTGTCTTGGTCTGGGCAGGTGTTTTCCTATGCTCGCGCTCGTATCCAGCCGGGTGGGCAAATTGACGTGCGACAGATCGGCGTGGAGCGCCAGGGTACTGACTCCCTGGAGGAGCTGGTCTCGCGCCTCAAAGCCCAGGGGTTCGGTGGCTTGAATGCCAGCATCATGCTGCGCCCCGAGCAGTGCCAGGTGCTGCAAATCGCTTCGCCTGCGGTGGCCCCGGAAGAGCTGCGGTCTGCCGCCCGCTACCAGATTCGTGAAATGGTGGATGTCCATATCGATGACCTGACCCTTGACGTCATGCATGTCGGCGATGGGCAAGACAAATCATCGGGGCAAATGTTCGTGGTCACTGCCACGAATGCCATCGTGCGCGAGGTCATGTCGCGGGCCAATACCATGCAGTGGCCGGTGACCGTGATCGACATTCAGGAAATGGCCCAGCGTAATCTGCAATTTGCACTGGCCCAGCGAGCTGGTACCGGCGACCGCGCCGAGGCTGCGCTGATTTTGACCGAGGAGCGTCAGGCCGTTCTGACCATCAGTGCCAAAGGCGAGCTCTACTATACGCGCCGGCTCGATCTTCCTCCGGGTTTCATGTCCATGGCATGGGGTCATGGCGCGGAGGCTGTTGCAGCGGACGCGTTCACACCAGTGGATGAATACGTGCCCGATTACAGCCCCGACAACACTGGCTTGGGCATGGAGTACCAACCCGGTACGTCTCAGGGTGGCAATGACGCGGACCGCGTGCAGCGGTTGGTGGTGGAAATTCAGCGCTCGCTGGACCTGTGGGACCGCACCTGGTCCAGCAAGCCACTGGGCAGTGTTCGCGTTTATGCCGGCGAGCGCTCCGCGGAACTGGCGGCTTGGCTGGCCCGCGAAACGGGCCAGACGGTGAGTGCCATGGAAGTCGAAGGGTTGTTTCCCGGCTTGAAGAACGCGCTGCCGCAGGACCGCGCGTATTGCCTGCCGTTGCTGGGCGCTTTGTTGCGGACCTGACCACCATGCCACAGCAAATCAATCTCTGTACCGGGCTGGTGAAAACGCAAAGGGAGCGTTTCACCGCCCGTACCATGTTGCCCGCATTGGGTGTATTTGTGGTGCTGGGTGGTGTACTGAGCGCCGCGGCGGTCTGGAGTCTGGGACAAACGGCGGCGGGATTTCGCCAGACCAATGAGGCCCAGTCCGCGGAGATCAAAAATCTGCAGGCCGCGATCACCCAGAGCCGCGCCAATGCCACGCCGGTAGACCCGGTGTTGGTGCAGCAGCTGCAGGACCGTCGCACAGCGGTGCTCCAGCGTGAAAAAGTGCTGCTGGAATTGCAACAGGGCATGTTCCATCCAGGGGAAGGGCATTCGGACCGGATGCTTCTGGTGGCCCGCAGTATTCCGGCGCCGGCATGGGTCACGTCGGTGAAAGTGGATTCCGGGCGATTTGAGGTGGCTGGGTTCACGCTGGAGCCCGGCGCCTTGAATGAATGGGTGGCCCGACTGGCGGCCAGCCCCCTGATGCGGGACCTCAAGCTCAGCACGGTCACAGTGGAAAATACGGTCGCTTCACGGCTATCCGTGCCTGTGGCCGCCAGCGCGACCGTTCCGGTTGCAGCAGGCAGGACCACTGCACCGCGCCCCGTGTGGTCCTTCAGCCTGGTGAGTCTGGAGCCGCAGAACCCGGCGCCGGGGAGCAAGCCATGAAGCAGCAATGGCTGAAACTGCTGGAGCGCATTGATGCACTGAGCCTGCGTGAGCGGGTTTTCCTGTTCGTTTCGCTGATTGCGTGCATGTTGGCGCTGGTGGATGTGCTGTGGCTGTCGCCGGTCCAGACCGAGCACAAGCAGCTGTCGCAGCGCAACGCCTCGCAGGCTTCGGAACTGGAGCGCCTGCGCGCTGAGTTGAAGACGGTGGCGCGCCCCGTCGACCCGTCCAAGGCGGTGCGCGACGATATTGCGGCCGCTGACACCCGGCTGGACGCCCTGAATATTGAAATCAAGAGCCTGATTCCGATGGCGCAGAATGGCCCGGCCCTGGAGCAGGTGCTGGTGCAACTGTTGCGCCGCCAGGACGGGTTGGTCCTGCAGGGACTGACGACCCTCAAAGCGGAGTCTGCCGTGGCCACTGGCGCGCAAGCGGCACTCCCACCCGGCATGGTCAAGCGGGGGCTGGAATTGCGGGTGACGGGCCCCTACCCGAACCTGGTTCGGTATGTGAAAAGTCTGGAAACGGCTTTGCCAGCGTTGCGCTGGGGGGCACTGAATTTGAAGAGTGACCAGCAACCCCCTGAGCTGAGCCTGCAGGTGTACGTGGTGGGGGTGCAACCATGAAATATCCCATGTGGCACCGGGTCGTCCTGCTGGGCTTCATCACCCTGATGGCAAGCGCGTTGCATGCACAGGCATTGCGCGACCCCACCCAGCCGCCTGCGATGGCCGGGATGGGACCGGATGGCAGTGTCGCAGCGGACGCACCTCTGGGTGATGGCGTGGCCGTTGTCGTACGCGATGGCAAATCCTTTCTGGTGAGCGGTACGCGTCTTTACGGTGTCGGCCAGAAATTGGGCCAGTTTCGAATTGAACGCATTTCCGAAACCGAAGTCTGGCTTCGCAATGGCAATGACTTGCGCAAACTGCCACGGTTTGCCGGGGTGCAGCGATCTGCCTCCAAGCCTGCGGAACAGTGTGGCACCCAACCTGCAAAATCCGTGAAATCGTCCAAAACACCCAGTTCCACCTCGCCCAAAGCCGCTCCGTGCGCAGGCGCCCAACCGTGAGGTCTTGCACCATGTCGTACCCTGTTGTCATATCAACCGTTTTCCCCCGCAGTCCGGTGTTGTCGTGCCTGGCGCTGGCCGTGGCTGCGTTAGGTGGCTGCTCCATGGACCGCCCCTTGCGGACACCGGATGTCAGTGCCGCCATTCGCGCCGAGCTGCCGCCGGAGGCCCCGGCAGTTGCACAGGCCAAACCTGCTGCAGTGCCGGCCAGGGTGATGGACGCTCTGGCCGAGCCCGCGCCACCAGCGCAACCCTTGCCCCCCGAGCCGCGCATTGACCTGCTGGTCAACAACGCCCAGGCGCGCGAAGTGTTTCTGGCCATCGTGGCTGATACCCGCTACAGCATGCTCATGCATCCGGATGTCAAGGGCACCCTGTCGGTGACTTTGCGCGGTGTCACCGTGACCGAGGCGCTGGAGTCGATCCGCGATGTGTATGGCTACGACTTCAAGATGGAAGGCCGCAGGATCACCATCTATGCGCCCACGTTGCAAACCCGTGTGTTCACCGTGAATTACCCGAACTCACAGCGCACCGGCAACAGCGAAACCCGCGTGTCCTCCGGTGGCGGACAGACCAGCACGGCGGGCACGACCGGGGCTGCAGGTGCCACCGGCTCCTCCAATCAGCAGCCCGAAAGCAGCCGGGTCACGACCTCGTCCAAAACCGACTTCTGGGCCGAACTGGCCGGAGCGGTGAAAGGCATGGTCGGCAACGGGGAAGGGCGCAGCGTGATTACCAGCCCGCAGGCCGGCATCATGGCGGTGCGCGCCATGCCGGACGAGCTGCGGCAGGTTGAAAAATTCCTGAAGGCCGCGCAGATTGCCGTGGAGCGCCAGGTCATGCTGGAGGCCAAGGTCATTCAGGTTGAGTTGAGCGATGGTTATCAGAGTGGTGTGAACTGGGCGGCCTTTGGTTCGGACGGTACCACCCGTGTCCTCACGGGCGTGCTGGGCAGCGGGGTGGCAAACACCGAGGCATTGCTGCAGACCGGCGCGGCCATCTCCGGGACGGTGGCGATTCCCTCGGTGGCTACCGGTGGCGGGCTGTTTGGCCTGGCGCTGTCGACCACTAACTTTGCTGCCGTGCTGGGTTTCCTGGAAACGCAGGGTGATGTGCAAACTCTCTCCAGTCCGCGTGTCGCCACCCTCAACAACCAGAAGGCCGTGCTCAAGGTCGGTACGGATGAGTTCTTTGTGACCAACGTGTCTGGCGGAACGGCAACGTCTGGCAGTACCTCTACGACCACTAACAGCACCACCATGCCCACGGTGACCCTTACCCAGTTCTTCTCGGGTATCTCGCTGGATGTGACGCCGCAGGTAGACGACGGAACCAGTGTGACCCTGCACGTGCACCCTTCGCTCACCAGCGTGACCGAGAAGACCAAGCAGATTGATCTTGGTAGCGTGGGTAACTACAAACTGCCGGTCGCGTCCAGCAGCGTCAATGAAACCGACACGCTGGTACGGATTCAGGATGGTTCCATCGTGGCGATCGGGGGACTGATGCAGATGGAGTCCAGCAGAAGTGCATCCGGCCTGCCTGGCACTACAGGTCTGGGCGTCTTCTCCGCGCTGTTTGGCAACAAGGCCGTGGTGGGGCGCAAGAAGGAAGTGATTGTGCTGATCAAACCCACCATCATCCGCACCGCTGCCGACTGGGAGTCCCAGAACCAGCGTACCCGTGCCGCGCTGAATGATATGGACGCGGCCCGCGCCCGTGTCATCCAGATCGACGGCAGTTCGACGGCCAAGTAATGTATCTGGGGCATTTTTCACTCAGGGAAGCCCCGTTTTCGATTACCCCGGACACGGACTTCTTTTACCCCCATGAGGGCGCGCAGGCGTCCCTCAACATGCTGCTGGTCGCCCTGCGCAGCGGCGAGGGGTTTGTCAAAGTGGTGGGTGAACTGGGCTGCGGCAAGACCGTGCTGTGCCGGCAACTGCTCAAAACGCTGCACGGGGAATTTGTCACCGCCTATATCCCGAATCCTGACATGGGGCCGGAGGACTTGCTCCTGGCATTGGCTGCGGAGTTGGGGCTGGCGGTAGAACCGCAGGCCAGCCGCCACCAGATCATGGGTGCGTTGCATGTCTGTCTGCTGGACCATGCCAAAGCCGGGCGCAAAGTGCTGGTGTGCATTGACGAGGCGCAGGCCATTCCCGTGCGTACCGTCGAGAGCCTGCGGTTGCTGTCGAACCTCGAAACCGAGAAACGCAAGCTGCTGCAGCTGGTGCTGCTGGGGCAACCCGATCTGGACGACAAACTGGCCCGCCCGGAAATACGCCAGTTGCTGCAACGCATTACCTTCAGCGAATACCTGGGCCCCATGCTGGCCAAGCGGGTGCCTGCGTACCTGGAACACCGCATTGCCCGGGCCGCCACCGATAGCACCGTGGACACGCGCC
>CAUJJV010000292.1 GCA_963205375.1 Pseudomonadota bacterium | reverse complement strand
AAGAGGTTCGCGCTGTGCCTACCAGTGCATTTCCCACCGCCGCCAGAAGGCCGCACAACTCGCGTCTGGATACGGTCAAACTGCGCGACACGTTTGGCCTGCATCTGCCGCAATGGCAGGATGGCGTTGCCCGCATGCTTTCGGAGATTGAAATTGTCTAAAAAATCCCTGTCACCCACGACCAACCGCAAGGGCATCATCCTTGCCGGAGGCTCCGGCACCCGTCTGCACCCGGCGACGCTGGCTATCAGCAAGCAATTGCTGCCGGTCTATGACAAGCCCATGATTTACTACCCGCTGAGTACCTTGCTGCTTGCAGGTATTCGGGATATCCTGATCATCAGTACCCCGCAAGACACCCCACGGTTTGTGCAACTGCTGGGTGACGGAAGCCAGTGGGGTATCAACCTGCAATACGCAGTTCAGCCCAGTCCCGACGGGTTGGCGCAGGCCTTCATCATTGGCGACAGTTTCATCGGCAACAGCGACAGTGCGCTGGTGCTGGGCGACAACATTTTTTACGGTCACGACCTGCATACGCTGCTGGCCAATGCGGATCAAAAAACCAGCGGTGCGACCGTATTTGCCTACCATGTGCAAGACCCCGAACGTTACGGTGTGGTGGCGTTTGATGCAGAGGGCAGGGCCCGCAGCATTGAGGAAAAACCCCTCCAGCCGCAGAGCAACTACGCCGTGACAGGCCTGTATTTTTACGACAAACAGGTGGTGGATATCGCCAAGGCCGTCAAACCCAGTGCCCGTGGTGAACTGGAAATCACCGCAGTCAACCAGGCGTATCTGGACCAGGGCGAATTGAACGTGCAGATCATGCAGCGCGGGTACGCCTGGCTCGATACCGGTACGCACGACAGCCTGCTGGATGCCGGCCAGTTCATCGCCACACTGGAGCGCCGACAGGGTTTGAAGATTGCCTGCCTGGAAGAAATCTGCTGGCGCAACGGATTTATTGACGACGCACAGCTGGCCAAGCTGGCACAGCCCCTGGCCAAGAATGGCTATGGACAGTATTTGCAAGGCTTGTTGAAGGATGGCATGCCATGAAGGTCACTCCCACTGCCATTCCAGAGGTGCTACTGATCGAGCCCAAGGTGTTTGGAGATACCCGCGGTTTCTTCTTTGAGAGCTTCAACCAGCGCGCGTTTTCCGAAGCGACAGGTTTGAACGTGCAGTTTGTGCAGGACAACCACTCCAAATCGGCGCAAGGTGTTTTGCGCGGGTTGCATTACCAGCTGGAGCAAGCCCAGGGCAAACTGGTGCGTGTGGTTGCGGGTGAAGTGTTTGATGTCGCCGTAGATTTGCGACGGTCTTCCCCCACGTTCGGCAAATGGGTGGGACAGATTCTGTCGGAGCAGAACAAGGCGCAATTTTGGGTTCCCCCCGGATTTGGACATGGCTTTGTGGTGCTGTCCGAATCAGCCGAGTTTCTTTACAAGACCACCGATTACTACGCGCCCGAGCACGAGCAGTGCATCGCATGGAATGACCCGGATCTGGGCATCCAGTGGCCGTCACTGCCTGACGCACCACGTCTGTCGGCCAAGGATGCGGCGGGAAAGCCGTTCCGTGAAGCCCCTGTGTATGAAGGAAGTATTTCCCCATGAAGTTTCGTTTCCGGTTGGCAGCGGTGGTGCTGGGTGCGGCCTCGGTTCTGCTGGCTGGATGTGCCGTGCCCACTGCGCAATCCCTGTCCGAAGATACCTGGATCGCGGTAGCGATTGATGGTGTGGCTGCAGTCGTTCCGGCACCGCCCACATTGCGTTGGACGGACACGGGCCGTGTCAGCGGTAGCGGCGGCTGCAACCAATTTTCTGGCAAGTACACCCTGGAGTTCGATCGCATGGCATTCAGCGCACTGGCTGCTACGCGCATGCTGTGTGTGCCAGCGCCTCAAGGACAGGAAGACAAGTTTTTCAAGGCGCTGGAACTGACACGGCGGGTGCAGCTTGCGGATGGGGTGCTGCTGTTACTGGATGAGCAGGGCCAGCCGTTGATCCGCATGGTCAAGGGATCAAGGTAAGTCGGTCAGTGCGATGGTATGGGCCAGTGGTACGCCCTGCGGTGCCGTGTAATCAGCCACCACCCAGGCGCGGTTTGGATGGGCTGCAGTCTCCTGCAGAAGTTCGTGGACAAATGCAATCGACATTGCATCCAGCGCAGCAAAGGGCTCATCCAGCAGTGTCACCGTGGCGCCCGCCGCAAAGGCTGCCAATAGCCAGACCTTGCGTCGCGAGCCGGTAGACAACATGTACAGCGGCTTGTCCATATGCCCGGTCAGGGACAGTCCGTCGACCATCTCCTTGCCCAGTGCCATGTCGAGGCGGGGGTAGCGTGGCGCCAGACGCGCGAGGAACTGCATGGGCGTGATCGATTCGGAGTCCTCTGCGCGTGGGTCGGTGCGAAAGACCTGTTCCCGGTAGAGTTTGGGTTCTTCATCGAGCCATACACCCCCACAGTGCAGCCTGCCGGATTGGGCGTGCTGCTCGCCGGCCAACAGGCGTAGCAGGGTGGTCTTGCCCGTGCTTTCATTTCCCTGGAGCAGCGTTATTCCTGTCGGAATCGCGCAATCCCAGTTCGTGAACAGGGTGCGCTGCGGGTAAGCAAAACACAAACCGGCCGTCTTTAATACGGCAAATGGAGCGGCACTCATGCGGCCTGGGTGCGGGCGCGCTCCAGCGTTTGCGCAGTGTGCTCGGGGTCCAGTCCGTACATGTCAGCGAATGCCTCGACCGTTTTGCCACTCGTGGTAAAGGCCCGTAGCAGCGCCTCTCCCTTCGCAGTGCGTTCGCGGGCCAGGGCCATACAAGCTTCGAGCAATTCACTGGCTTTGGCATCACGTGTCCGTACGCGCTCGGCGTAGTCCTGTGGTGCGAGGCCCGATGCCTCCCAGGCCTCCAGCATGCGATCGAGGAGCCTGGGTTGGAGGTCTTCCTGCGTGCGACTCTGGCGGCGGCGAAAGACTTCCACCAATGCATGGTGAATATGCTCTGGCGCCATGGCTTCCACGGCCTGACCCTGCAGGTCATGCCGCATCTGGCCGGAAGCGACCGAATTCAGGTAACGGGTGGACCGCGTGTGGGTCGACAGCGCGGCCTTCAGGGATTCAGTCTCGAACACCTCCGGGTGTGCGGCGAGCAGGTCCTGGAAGATGCCGCGTTTGAGCGGAAGGAATACGGCACCAAAGAGGTGTGGGTACAACTCTGCCAGCTTCTCCAGCACGGGCAGGCTGGCATCCCGTTTTTGCGGCGCACGGCGTGGATTTCTTTGGGGAACTGGGGAAGTATCTGCTTCTGGCATGTGGCGCACCACCAAAGGTTGTAAACGGTTCGCGGCAATAAAAAACCCGCTACGTCAAATAACGTGCGGGCTCTCGGCTCTCGCATGCCACCTGAAAGATCAGGTGGTGCCCGGGGCCGGAATCGAACCGGCACGCCTTGCGGCGGGGGATTTTGAGTCCCCTGCGTCTACCAATTTCACCACCCGGGCAGGAATGAGAGAAGACCGAAATTATGGCACATTTAGGGTCATGAAATATCCCACCATTGAAGATGCCATCGGGAAGACCCCGCTGGTTGCCCTGCAACGCATTGGTGCTGCAGCCAATACCGAGCGCAATAACGTCGTGTTGGGCAAGCTCGAAGGCAACAACCCGGCAGGTTCTGTCAAGGATCGACCTGCGCTGTCCATGATCCAGCGTGCGCAGGACCGCGGGGACATCAAGCCGGGCGACACCCTGATCGAAGCCACTTCGGGCAACACCGGCATTGCTCTGGCCATGGCCGCGGCCATCAAGGGCTACCGCATGATTCTCATCATGCCGGAAGACCTGTCGATCGAGCGGGTACAAACCATGAAGGCTTTTGGTGCCGAGCTGATTCTGACGCCCAAGAGCGGCGGCATGGAGTATTCGCGCGACCTGGCGGAACAGATGCAGGCCCGTGGCGAAGGCCGCATGCTCGACCAGTTTGCCAACGAAGACAATCCGCGTATCCATTACGAAACCACCGGCCCGGAAATCTGGGAGCAGACGGGCGGACGCATCACCCACTTTGTCAGCGCCATGGGGACGACGGGCACCATCACCGGTGTGTCGCGCTTTCTCAAGGAAAAGAATCCCGCCGTTCGCATCATCGGAGCCCAGCCGTCCGAGGGCTCCCGCATCCCTGGCATTCGCAAATGGCCGCAGGAATACCTGCCCAAAATTTACGATCCAGCCAACGTGGATGAACTGGTCTACGTGAGCCAGTCGGATGCAGAAGAGATGTGCCGCCGTCTGGCGCGCGAAGAGGGAATTTTTGGCGGCATTTCCGCGGCAGGCGCCTGCTGGGTGGCACAGGAGATTGCACGGCGTGAGCGCGATGCCACCGTGGTGTTCATTGTGTGTGACCGCGGCGACCGTTATCTTTCCACTGGCGTTTTCCCCGCCTGAAACCGCCAAAATATTTTTGCCATGAACCACACGTTTACCTATTGCCCCCACTGCGCCACGCCACTGGCCCTGATCACCATGGCCGAGGACGGCGGTGACAAGGAACGGCTGCGTTGCCCGGCTTGCGGCTACACCCACTGGAACAATCCCACGCCCGTGCTGGCGGCGGTGATCGAGTATGACGGCCAGATACTGCTCGCGCGCAATGCCGCCTGGCCGGGGAAGATGTACGCGCTGATCACCGGTTTCATGGAGGCGGGTGAGACGCCGCAGGAGGGCATTACCCGCGAAATCGCCGAGGAAACCAGCCTCACCACCGATGCATTGAACCTGATTGGCGTGTACGACTTCAAGCGCATGAACCAAGTCATCATTGCCTACCATGCGGTGTGCCATGGCGAGGTGCGTTTGTCTCCGGAGCTGGTGGACTACCGCCTGTATGCGCCCGAGGCGGTGAAGTGCTGGCCTGCGGGCACTGGCTATGCCCTGGCGGACTGGCTGACGTCGCGCGGGTACACGCCCAGTTTTGTGGAATTCCCCAAGCGCGATTGAATGCGCAAACAGCAGGCCCTTGTGGGCTCTACAATGGATGCGACCAAGGAAACGACATGCAGATCGACAAAGAAATTGACACCCGCGGCCTGAATTGTCCCCTGCCCATCCTCAAGGCCAAGAAGGCCCTGGCAGAGATGGACAGTGGCCAGACGCTGAAGGTAGTGGCTACTGATGCGGGTTCGGTGCGTGATTTTCAGGCGTTTGCCAAGCAGACGGGCAACGAGCTGGTGGACCAGCAAACGGTGGGTGCGGAATACATCCACGTGATGCGCCGACGCTGAATCTTTGAATGCTGCTCTGGGGCGGCGCTACTTGCTAGCGTACGCTGCAGGCTTGGGGTGAGCGCCGACGCTCGTGTCCCCCGCAAAGGGCCAGGCCCTTTGCTCCTACGACCCCAGGCGCGCCAGTTGCTCGCGCACCTTGGTCAGGGTGGCGGTGAAGTCGTCCATGCGTTTGCGTTCCTGCTCCAGCACGGCGGCAGGGGCCTTGGCGACAAAAGCTTCGTTGCCCAGTTTGGCTTGCGCCTTGGTGATCTGATCTTCCAGGCGTGTGACTTCCTTGCCCAGGCGCAGTTTCTCTGCCGCTACATCGACTTCCATGTGCAGACAGATCCGGGCTTCGCCTACCACCGCCACCGGGGCGGACTGGGCGGCTGTCTGCCAGGCGGTCTCGTCGGCAAACAGTTTCACCTCGTTGAGTTTCGCAAGCGACTGAAGCACCGCCGCGGAGGATTGCAGGAACTCGCCCTCGGACGCGGTTTGTGCCACCACGTAGAGCGGCAGGCGCGTTGCCGGTGACACATTCATTTCGCCACGCAGGTTGCGGCAGGCGTCAACCAGTTGCTTCAGCTTGGTGACATGTGCAATAGCGGCTTCGTCAATGCGCTCAGGTTGGCTGACGGGGTAGGCTGCCACAGCAACAGAGGGACCTTCGCGCCCCGCGACGGGTGCCACCTTCTGCCACAGCTCTTCGGAAATGAACGGCGTGATGGGATGGATCAGCCGCAGGATCGTTTCCAGTGTGCGGATCAGGGTGCGGCGCGTTGCGCGTTTCTGTGCATCTGTGCCGGTGTTGATCTGCACCTTGGCAATCTCCAGGTACCAGTCACAGAACTCGTTCCAGACGAAGTCGTAAATTGTGTTGGCAACGTTGTCCAGCCGGTACTCGTCAAAACCCTTGGCCACCTCGGCTTCGGTCTTTTGCAGCAGCGAGACGATCCAGCGGTCTGCCGGGCTGAAGCTCAGGTACGTTGCAGCCTCGGTCGTGCCGCAGACGTTGGCGGCGTGGTCGTCGATGCCGCAGTCCTGGCCTTCGCAGTTCATCAGCACAAAGCGGGTGGCGTTCCACAGCTTGTTGCAGAAGTTGCGGTAGCCCTCGCAGCGCTTGCTGTCGAAGTTGATGCTACGGCCCAGCGAGGCCAGCGAGGCAAAGGTGAAACGCAGTGCATCGGCACCAAAGGCGGGAATGCCTTCGGGGAATTCTTTTTCGGTGTTTTTACGCACCTGGGGTGCAGTCTCGGGTTTGCGCAGGCCCTCTGAACGCTTGGTCAGCAGGGGGCCGAGTTCGATGCCGTCGATCAGATCGACCGGGTCGAGCACATTGCCTTCGCTCTTGCTCATCTTCTTGCCCTGCGCGTCTTTCACCAGCCCGTGGATGTAGACATGCTTGAACGGCACTTTTCCGGTGAAGTGCGTGGTCATCATGATCATTCGGGCGACCCAGAAGAAGATGATGTCGTAGCCGGTGACCAGCACGCTGGAAGGCAGATACAGATCGAAGTCATTGAGCGATCCGCTGGCGGACGCGCCGGAACCGGCCTGGCTCATACTCGCTGCGCTCGCCAAATCGCTGCGTCCGGCTCCGACGCCTCCGCCAGCTCCGTCTTCGCTGTTGCCCCAGCCCATGGTGCTGAATGGCACGAGTGCGCTGGAGTACCAGGTGTCGAGCACGTCTTCGTCTCGCTTGAGCGTCTTGCCAGGTGCCTGGGCTTGTGCATCTGCTTCGTTGCGCGCCACATAGACCTTGCCGTCTTCGTCGTACCAGGCCGGGATCTGGTGGCCCCACCAGAGCTGGCGGCTGATGCACCAGTCGGTGATGTTGTTCATCCACTGGTTGTAGGTGTTGATCCAGTTCTCGGGCACAAAACGCACTTCGCCCGACTGCACCGCGTCGATGGCCTTCTGCGCAATGGATTTGCCGGTGGCATCCGTCGGGCTGACCTTGTTCATCGCGACAAACCATTGGTCGGTGAGCATGGGCTCGATGACCTGGCCGGTGCGGGCGCAGCGCGGCACCATCAGCTTGTGCTTTTTCACTTCGACCAGCAGGCCCAACGCATCCAGGTCCTTGACGATCTGCTTGCGGGCGGCAAAGCGGTCCATGCCGACGTAGACGGCGGGCGCGTTGGTATCGATCTTGGCGTCCAGTGTCAGCACGCAAATCATCGGCAACTTATGGCGCTGGCCGACCTGGTAGTCGTTCTGGTCATGTGCCGGCGTGACCTTGACCACGCCGGTGCCGAAGGCCTTGTCCACATAATCGTCCGCAATCACGGGGATGGTGCGGCCGCACAAGGGCAGGTTGACGTGTTTGCCGATCAGGTGGGCATAGCGCTCGTCTTCGGGGTGCACCATGGCAGCCACGTCGCCCAGCATGGTTTCGGGGCGGGTGGTGGCAACCACCAGGCCTTCCACCAGCTCGCCGTTGACCATCTGTGGGCCGTCAGCGAACGGGTAGCGGATGTGCCACAGCGAACCGTCTTCCTCTTCGCTCTCCACTTCGAGGTCAGACACGGCGCTTTGCAGAACCGGGTCCCAGTTCACCAGGCGCTTGCCGCGGTAGATCAGGCCCTGCTCGTAGAGCTGCACAAAGGTCTCGGTCACGGTCTTGGACAACTTGGGGTCCATGGTGAAGTATTCGCGGCTCCAGTCCACGCTGTCGCCCATACGGCGCATCTGCGTGGTGATGGTGTTGCCACTCTTTTCTTTCCACTCCCAGACTTTCTTCACGAAGGCTTCGCGGCCCAGGTCGTGGCGGCTGACCTTCTGTTCCTGCAGCTGGCGCTCCACCACGATCTGGGTGGCGATGCCGGCGTGGTCGGTGCCCGGAATCCAGACCGTGTTGGCACCCAGCATGCGGTGGTAGCGGGTCAGGCTGTCCATGATGGTCTGGTTGAACGCATGGCCCATGTGCAGCGTGCCGGTCACATTGGGCGGCGGCAGCTGGATGGCAAAAGAGGGCACGTTCGCCTGGGGTGCCTGGGTGCCGCGGTAGCCGGCCACACCGTAACCCCGCTTCTCCCACTCGGGACCCCAGTGGGCTTCCAGCGCAGCAGGCTCGAAGGATTTGGAGAGAGATTGCAGGCCGGGTTGGGCGGGAGCAGAAGCTGGGGTGGGGGAGGCGGCGTTATCGGACATGGTCATTCTTGTTCAGTCGAATCCATGATTTTACCGGGGCACCAGCGGTGCCTTCGGTTTGCTACGAAAGTAATAGCTGGGTGCGCAATGGATACGGGGGCTGGAGGCCGATTCGGCTTGCAATCACCCCGTTGCCTGCCCGGTGTAGCGCCGCAGCGCCCCCATGCGCCACACGGCCAGGGCCACCAGTGCCGCCAGGGTCAGGCCCGACACCTGAATCGCTGTCACCACGCCCACCGCATTGACCAGTGCGCCGGCTGCCACACCCGACAGGGCCGGTACCACCTGCGAGGTGATGGAGTACATACTCATCACCCGGCCGCGCAGGGCCACTGGAGCCTGGGCCTGGATGCCAGAGACGACCAGGCTGATCACCATGCCGCCGGCCATGCCCACGCTGGCCAGCGCAGCAGCCGACAGCCCCACCGCACCGATGATGCTCAGCGATGCAAACACCAGACCACCGAGCGCAATGCCAATGAACATCACCAGGCCATGACGCACGCGTTTGGCG
>CAUJJV010000291.1 GCA_963205375.1 Pseudomonadota bacterium | reverse complement strand
GATCGGCCGGCCCGTGAAAGACGGCAAACGCGAACTCGTCATTGGCCGCGCCACGCGTGGCTATGTGGCGCTGTACCGCTATGTGGCGGCAATCGACACGGTGTTTGTGCTGGCGGTGCGGGCACAGCGTGAGGATGGGTTCAAGCATGAAAACGGGCTTTAGCCCTCGTGGAATATGTGCGAGCAGCTATCAAAAAAATAGCAGTTTCTCCGTGCGCATGCTCAAGCCATCGGCGTGCACAGCTCCACCAAAAAGCCGTTGATATCGGCCACATAGGCAATCGTCTGGCCCCAGGGCATCACTTCCAGGGGGCGCATGGGCGTGGCCCCGGCGGCCACGGCGCGCTCCAGCGCGGCGGCTACATCCGGGGTGCACAGCGCAATCTCAAAGCAGGGCGCTGTGGGGCTGGCAGCCTGCGGGTTCTTGCCCAGCTGTTGCATCAGGCGGTGGGCTGAAAACGCCAGCGCAGTGCTGCCCGTCTCCAGTTCGCCGTAGTTCCCGCTTTCATGCAGAAAGCGCGTGGTGAGCCCGAAGGCCGACTCGTAGAACTTGAGCGTGGCTGGTACGTCTGGCACGTAGAGGATGGTGTAGCCGAGTTGCATGGCAAGTTTCCCGTTGGTTTGTAATACCCGCACGATACGCTGTTGGCCCGGGTGTGCATGGGCACACAATGCAGCACCCACCCTATTTTTTCCAAGAGAGTTTGCAATGAACAAAACACTTACCGCGCTGCTGCTCAGCAGCCTTGCGCTGGCTGCCAGCGCCGAGACCGTTGGCACGGTCAGCACCACCTTCAAACTGCTCAGCCCCAACGACAAAGTGGTGGTCGATGTGTTTGACGACCCGGCGGTGAACGGTGTGGCGTGTTATCTGTCGCACGCCAAAACCGGCGGCTACGCCGGTGCGCTGGGCCTGGCAGAAGACACATCAGACGCCGCCGTGGCCTGCCGCCAGGTGGGCCCCATCAGCTTCAAAGAAAAGATCGACAAGCAAGACGAAGTGTTCAAGGCCAGCGCGTCCTTCCTGTTCAAGCACGTGCGCGTGGTGCGCATGGTGGATGTGAAGCGCAACACCCTGGTCTATCTGGTGTACTCCGACAAGATCATTGACGGCAGCCCCAAAAACAGCGTGACGGCGGTGGCGGTGCCCGCTGATCAGCCGATTCCTGTCAAATAGGTTTTTGTAGGACAAATAGGGCTGTAGCCCACGTAAATGTTGCGCAGCCAGCTACTAAAAACAGAGCAATCTCAAGCCACTTGCGGTGAATGAGTGCAACATTCACCGCACATAAAGCGGTGAATATGCCACATAATCGCCGCATGTTTTCTGACAAGCCCCCACGCCGCCGCACCTACCTCTGGCAACGCCCCGACTGGCCGCAGTGGCGGTTTGACGCGGCTGCGCTGGCCGCGCCGCTGGCGCAGGTGCACCGCGCGCAGGGCCATCTGGCGGGCCGCATGGCCGAGCTGGGGCTGGCGCAGCGCGACCAGGCCACGCTGCAAGCCCTTACACAAGAAGTCATCACCACCAGCGCCATTGAAGGCGAGACGCTCAACCTGGACGCCGTGCGCTCCTCCATCGCGCGCAGGCTGGGTGTGGACATTGGCGCGCTGGCCCCCGCCGACCGCCATGTGGACGGTGTGGTGGACATGGTGCTGGACGCCACCCAGCAATACGCCCAGCCGCTCACGGCCGAGCGCCTGTTTGGCTGGCACGCGGCGCTGTTCCCCACAGGTTACAGCGGCCGGGTGCGCATCCAGGTGGGTGCGTTGCGTAACGATGCCGCAGGCCCCATGCAAGTAGTGTCTGGCCAAAACACTGACGATATGGGCCGCGAAAAGGTGCACTTTGAGGCCCCACCCGCCACCGCACTACCCGCAGAGACAACTGCCTTTCTGCAATGGTTCAACGCCGCCCCAGTCACTCCAACAAGCGACCCCCTCATCCACGCGGGGCTGGCCCACCTGTGGCTCATCACCCTGCACCCGCTTGACGACGGCAACGGCCGCATCAGCCGCGCCGTGGGCGACATGGCGCTGGCGCGAGCAGAGGGCACGGCCCAAAGGTTCTACAGCCTCAGCGCCCAAATACAGCGCGAGCGCAAACAGTATTACGACCAGCTAGAAGCCACCCAGCGCGGCACGCTGGATGTCACGCCCTGGCTGGACTGGTTTTTGGCCTGCCTGCTGCGCGCCGTGCAGGGCGCCGATGGCTTGCTGGCCGGCGTGCTGGACAAAGCCCAGTTTTGGCAGCGCTGGGCGGGCACGCCCATGAACGCGCGGCAAACGCTGGTGCTGAACAGAGTGCTGGACGGCATGGAAGGCAAGCTCACCAACGCCAAGTGGGCGGCCATTGGCAAATGCTCTGCGGACACGGCGCTGCGCGACATCAACGACCTGCTGGAGCGCGGCGTGCTGCGCAGGCTGGAGGGCGGGGGGCGGAGTACGGGGTATTTGTTGATCAAATAGGGCTGCGGCCCCCGTGGGATTTCCGTTAATAGCTCTAAAACAATATCGGCCCAAAACGGCATTGAACGCGTGCTTACTTGCCTGATGAAACTCTATAAATCTACTAAATACTTGTAGTCCTAAGATGGGTAAGAAAGCAAATCAACATCGAGTGAAACAGACATCAAAAAGGGGAGCACCTTGACATCGCCAGTTAGTCCAACAAAAGTGTCAATCGCCGAACTCGCCCTTCGGTTGCACAAAAGTCGCACAAATAGTCTCACCGTCCCAGTTCCAGAAGGGGCGACGTGTGACGCAACGCTTGGATTCTTGGGAACCGTCGAAATGGGGCAGGTTCAGTTTAGGAGCGCTGAGGAACTCAACACTATTGTTGCTTCCCATGTGCTCGTGGAATTGCGTGCCAACGGGCCACTGACGACGGAATCACTTTTCGACGCGGCCTACCAACTTTGGCGCTGCGAGATCGGACACCCAGACATGGCAGCTGGACGATTGCTGGCAAGTGTCACGGAGGACGATGTTCTGGAAATGGCGGTTCAGCGGATTTCCAACGGCGCTCAGGTATTTGACGTGCTGCATCTTGTGCAGGCTTTTTTATTGCATGCCAACACCCTCTCCCTCGACTCGCTCATTGCACTAAGCGATGCGCAATATGAGAAGACTAAGCGAGATATGGCGGCGGGGATGCTGTTCGGCGCAATTGAGCGTTGGTTTTCCAGTCACCGAGACTTCGCGGAGATCCTCACGCGCCGACTATTGGTCGAGCCTTTGCAAATGAGAGAAAACCTTCTTGGTGCAGCGTGGATGGGTTGGTTTAACAGTGATGCGACTCCTGCCGTACAAGAGGTATTGCACATAGCGGGCCAAACGAAGCATGTGCAGGCAGTTCCGCTGGCTATCAGACTTGCTGGCCGAATGCTCCATGCAGCCGAACCTAGCGCCGAGTTCAAGGGAAAACTAGAAGAGCTGATAAACGACCAATTGCTGGAGTCGAGCGAATTAGAACACCAGGCTGCCATTCAAGCTGCGGTCGGACTGATCCATCGAACTAGTCGCTTTGATGTCTATTTGAAGCGGTTGGCTGATGCTGCGGATCAACTTGCTCTTGCGCACATCGCGGTGGCGCTGGGAGCACAACAGCAAGCGTTGATCGAACAAGGGCGGTATTTCTTCTGGCTTGATATGTGTGCCGCACTAAGTTCGGAATACAGCGATGCAATAGGCGCAATGGAATATTCGTTGTCGTTGTTGCTCGTTCCAGAGGGAACCTACCAACGACAAGCTCTAGGGTTCCTAAAAGCATGGGTAGAAAAGCAACCAAGCAATGGACCCAGCAATCGGCAATTTGCAGAAACCTTTAGCCAGTGCTCGCTTCAAATACTGAATCATCAAGAACTGCTGTCTGGATGGCTGACTGATTGGCTTTCTGGGGACGGCGACAAGCTACCATCTGCGGTCGCAGGCGTGCTATTTGGTCTCTCGACGAGAGGCGGATCGAATTTGAGTTTTTCTGCGGAATTACTCGACAGAATGACCGCGGCGCAACTTGTGTTTCTAGCGCGCCGTTTGCTCGGCTATATCCATGACGCTGATCACCTGCTGTCGCTGGCGCTTTCACTGCTAGGCACGAAAGATGCGGAAAAGCGCGTGTTTCCATTTATGCCGTCGTTTCTTGTGGAAGAAATTGGATATGACTTTCCCGGCAGCACCATTGACGCACTCAAGGACGCGTCGCGAAAGACGGCTGATGATTCAGTCCGCCAACTGCTCAATGCGGGATGTCTTTCTATTGAAACCAGTATGGATCAGTTGGAGAAACTCCCTCGCCTGAAAGAACTTGCACCCCCAGATGGATTGCGTCGGCAATTCTTGCTTGCCAGGGGGCGGCAGATGAGTGATGCCTCCAAGGAGGCGAACAAGAAATCAATCATCCAGCAAATTGCTACCACCATTTACATCAAAGCCGGGCAGACCACGTTTCAGTATCAACGTGATGCATATACCGAACCGATGCAGATGAACACCATTTCACATTCGTATCAGTTGCCTAGGCGGGAAAATTTGGACCCAGTAGGCAACGCGATTCGTGGTTATCAAATGCGAAATGCAAAACGAGGTGACTTATGAAGCTAGTCCTTTCGCAATACCTCCGTACGCTAAGAGAGCGAGATGAGTTTGATCGCTTAATGCCGGAGCTTCTTTTTGAAATGGGGTACGTGACATTGGCCAAGCCGCAAACCGGGCCTCGGCAATGGGGCGTGGACTTTGCTGCTGTTGGCAAATCAGACAAAGATGGAGTGGACGAAATTCTCCTCTTTGTACTAAAACAGGGTGACATTGGCCGCACTGAATGGAACGGCAACAACAATGCAGTCCGACAGAGCTTGGAAGAGGTGTTAGACGGCTATCTCGGTGCGCACCTGCCGCCCCAGTACCAAAATATTCGAAAGGTGATCGTCGTTTCCACCACCGGTGATCTGAAACAGGATACGCAACTCAATTGGAAAGGGTTTGTTGAGCAGCATACTGACCGAGCAATATTTGAATTTTGGAGTGCTGACAAAGTGGCAGAGCTACTTGAAAAGCACCTTCTTGATGAGCATCTATTTGATTCGTTGGACAGATCTGATCTACGCAAGTCGCTTGCACTTGCCGCTGATTCAGACTATCGTTTTCCAGATTTATGTCGTCTGATGTTGCGTCAATTGGGACTGACTAAGAACGGTGGGCTTTCTGAGGCAGGGCAGCAACAGACTACGAAGAGTCTTCAGAAGGCATTGCGCCGTGTTCACTTGGCAGCAAGTGTGTGCGCATATTGGGCCGACGCCGACGGAGAACGATGCCAAGCGCTGTGGGTGTGTGAGCGAACCATTCTCTGGGCGTGGCATCGCCTTCAGCTACACGCAAAGGATGAACAGCCGCTGCTCTACGACGATATTTCCGCCATTTGGACGACATATCAAAAGGCGGCAAACCGCTACTACGAGGCCATACTGGATCACGTCAATGTTCGGGACGGGTTATCTGGTTATTGTCGGGAAAGTGCCGAGTTTTCTGTGGTGTTATTTGAACATATAGGGTTACTTGCGAGCGTTGGATTGACGCAGGCAATCGCGCTTCCAGCGGAAGATTTGCGGCAAACCCTCGATGAGAATGCGCATGCCGTGGCAGACGCGTTGTGTGCATTGATCAAAAATCACGGCGCATCGGGATCACCGCGGCTTGATAGAAATGCAATCGATATTTCACTTGGATTGATACTCTTGATTCTGACCAATCGATCCGATCAGGCAAAGGAGTGGCTCCAAGATCTTTCATTTAGGCTTGATTTCACTTTCAAGATGGGCCGACTATTCCCAATCGGAAGCGACTCGTTGGATGACTTGGTTGAGCTAGACGTCGGTGGAAATGAAGAGTTCACAGATGAGCAACTGAGGACATCCTGGATGCTCGCGACGATCGCATCATGGTGTGCATTGCTGCATGTCGATCAAACTTATGAATTCTTAGCAAAAGGAAAATCCTCGGACTATCCAAAAGTTGGGGCACAACTTTGGCATCCAACATTGGATTGGCCGAAGATCTGGTACTTTGGGCCTGCATTTCTAGAGAATGGGGAGGCAGAGGCACCCTTTGATTTGCCCCCTTTGGCTTCCGATCTGCGACCAAGAACGGCCAAGTTTTTAGAGCTTGAGCGATTTCAGTGGGGTGAGCATTCGCAGACTCGTTCTGCGGGGATATGGGCATTGGATTTTTTGGCATGTAGGCATTTCCGCACGCCTGTGCCAGCTGTTTTCTGGTATCGGCTCGCTCAAGCACAAGACCAGGCTAGAACACAAACAACACCCTTTGCGAAAAGCACTTTCGCGTAGGCGCTACTGCTCGGATATTTTCAGCCCTAACACACCATCCCCCCCAACCCCCATCACCAACCTCTGCGTAGCCCGCGTAGCCGCCACATAAAACACCCGCGCCGCCTCCTGCTCGTCCTCTCCGGGCGCAGGCATGTGCCCCACACCGGGTAGCGCCACCACCGGAAACTCCAGCCCTTTGCTCACCTTCATGGTCATCACCTGTATGGCGTCTGCACCGGGTTGGTATTCGCCGGTCTTCTTGCGCACGCGGTGCGGCAGTTTGCGCTGGGCCAGTGCGCTGGCGCACAGGTCCATGGTTTTCCAGTCCGCGCACAAGATGGCCATGTCGCCCCAGGCGTGGCCTTCCTTGTGCGCTTGGCTCAGGTGGTCGGCAATCGCAAAGGCTTCGTCGCGCAGCGTGGGCAGCTTGATGATAATGGGCGCTTCGCCATCGCGCCCGCAGCTGATGGGTTTGAGCAGCGGCACGCAGTCTTCAAATGCAGCGTCGTCGTCTTTCTCTTCCGCGGTCAACAGGTCGGCGGCCACCAGGCTGGCGGTTTGCAGTATCTGCTTGGTGTTGCGGTAGTTGATTTTCAGGATGGTGGTGCGGCCCTGCGCCTGGATGCCCACGCTCTTGAAGCTGAACTGTTTGCTGCGCGCGCGCTCGTAAATGCTTTGCGCATCGTCGTACAGCACCAGCAGGCTGTTGGTGGTGGGGTCCACCATCTGCGTCACCAGCTTGAGCCACTCGGGCGCAAAGTCGTGGCCTTCGTCGATCAGCACAGCCTGGTATTGCCCGCTGGGGATTTGCTTGCGGTCCACGGCGCGGATGACACGCTCCACCAGTTCGTCCGAGAAATGGGGGCCTTGGGGTGGCAGCGTCTGCCCGTAGGCGACCAGCTGGGCGCGGCACCATTTGTGAAAGTGCACCGCGTGCACCCGGTCGCTCAGGCCCTTGGCGCGCATCACGCTGGCCAGCTTGACGCCCAGCGGCTCGTTGAAGCACAGGATGAGGATGGGCTTGGCGCTGGGCGTGCTGGCCTGGGCCAGGTATTCCGCGCGGTAACCGAGAATGATGGTCTTGCCCGACCCAGCCACGCCATGGATGATGCGATGGCCTTCGCCCAGGGACCGGGCCAGCTGCTCCTGCTGGATGTCCATCACGCGCATGATGTCGGGCAGTTCGGCATCCGAGTCGTTGTCGTCAAACAGGCTGTCCTGTCCATTCGACGGATGTGGCACCCGCACCTGCGGGAACATGATCCAGCGCACGCGGTCAATTTGCGGCAGGCTCAGGGCGCCGCGCATGCCAAAAGGGAACATGCCCCAGAGCTGGCTTTGCAGGTCTTCGGCGTCCACACTCTCCAGCATTTCGTCCTGGCACAGCACGCGGTGGGGTTCGATGGCGTGCTGCAGCTCGGCGGCTTCAAACTGTTTGCGGGTGATGTGGGTCAGCACCACGCCATAGCTCCAGGGGAGTGCCAGCTTGCCCGCATGCGAGCCCTCGGTTTGCACCAGCTGTTTGTCGCGCTGTAACGCGTTGACCACGGTTTGGGCGTATTGGCGGGCCTGCTCCAGCGGGTTGATGACGGTCTTGAGGCCGTTGTCGCCCATGATTTCCCAGGTCTGCTTGTCGGCCTGCAGGATGGTGCCGAGCTTCCAGTCCTTCACCTCCAGCACCAGAATGCCGCGGCGCGGGTGCAGCACGCAGAAGTCCGGGTGGGTGTTCTTGGGGCCCATGGGCACGTCGTACCAGAGCAGGTAGTCGGCGTCGAGCTTGGCTTCCAGCCGTTCGGCCAGCTTGCGTTCGCCGCCGGTCATGCGTGAAACGCACGAACCCAATGAAGGAATCAATGTCGCCATTGTTGTGCCACCGCCCTGAGTGAATATTTTTATGCAACGCATCATGCCGGGAATGCCCGTTCTTGGCTAGGTGCCGTGCCGTACGCACGGTTTCACCGGCGTGCGGTAAGCTCTCGGGCCGATGTTGGCGATGGAGTTGGGTTCATGGTGGTGAGGGTGTTCTTGCGCTGGGTGGTGATGCTGTGCTGCGGCCTGCTGTGGCTTGCGCCGGTGGCACTGTGGGCGCAGGGCATGTCCGTGGCCCAGCCGGGCACCGGCGCACAGGACGCCACGCCGCACCTGCAGTACCTGGAGGACACCACGGCGGCGCTTGACTTTGCCCAGGTGCAGCAAGCCTATGCCCTGGGTCAATTCCAGGGAACTGCGGGGGTCAAGGAGGCACTGTCGCTGGGGTTCACGCGCTCGGCCTTCTGGCTGCGGCTCGATGTTGCCAACCGCACACCCGCCGCAGCCTTGCAGATGCTGGAGGTGGTTAACGCACGCATCTCCTATGTGACGCTGTACGCGCCCGGCCCGGATGGCCGCTATCGGGAAACGGCCACGGGTGGCGATATGCCGTTTGCCACGCGCGCCTATGCCAACCGCAACTTTGTGTTTCCGCTGGCGGTGCCGGCCGGCACCACGCAGACGGTGTATCTGCGGGTGCAGTCGACCATCGGCCTGCTGGTGCCGGTGCAGATCTGGGCACAGACCGACTTTGTGCACCATGAGCGGAACGACTACATGGTGCAGGCTTTGTACCTGGGTGTGGCACTGGCGATGGCGATGTTTAACCTGCTGCTGTTTGTCACCCTGCGGGACCGGGCCTATGCCTTATATGTGATTTTTGTGGGCTTTTCGGTGCTGGCGCTGGGCCAGAAGACGGGCTTGGCGTCCGAGTACCTGTGGCCGCAGTCCCTCACCTGGGTCAACCCGAATTACTACACGGCCACTTCGTGGGGGCTGGTGTGTTTTATGGCTTTCATGCGCAGCATGTTGCGCACCCCCCAGAATATGCCCCGCATT
>CAUJJV010000290.1 GCA_963205375.1 Pseudomonadota bacterium | reverse complement strand
CCGGCGCAGCCACCATGCACCCGCTGCTTCGCTACACGCTGGATTTGTTCGATGCGGCACCACTGCCGGTGCCAGCACCCAGGGCTCCGGTGCGCAGGCGTCGCGTGCCCGGCGGTCATATTTCCAAGCCTTTTGAGGCTGCAGCCCCGGTAGATACTGCGCAACCAGCTATCGAAAACATAGCGCCATCGGCATTCGTCCATCCCAAAGCGACCCGTGAAGTGCGTCTTGGCGATGCGGTGGTGGCCTATGCCTTTGCGCGGGGCAAGCGGCGCACCATCGGTTTTGTGGTGGGACCCGATGGTCTGGCGGTGCGTGCGCCGCGCTGGACGCCTTTGTCCGAAGTGGACGCAGCCCTGCAGGAAAAGGCGTCGTGGATCTTGCGAAAACTCCACGAGACCCGTGAACGCCACATGCGCCAGCAGGGCGCCCGTATTGACTGGGCCGATGGCGTCACCTTTCCGTTGCTGGGCAACGCCGTCCAGGTGGTGCTGGACCCGGGTCACCATTTCGCAGCCCAGGGCTCCCATCTCGACGTGCCGCAGGACGAAGGCGGTGTGTCCCTCTTGCGGGTGGCGCTGCCCCACACTGCGTCAGCAGAACAGATCCGCGATGCGGTACAGGCCTGGTTGATGCGTTACGCGAAAGCGCTGTTCATCGAGCGGCTGGACCACTTTGCGCCCCAGCTGCAGGTGCAGTGGCGGCATCTGAGCCTGAGCAATGCAGGAACCCGCTGGGGCAGTGCACGGGCAGACGGCAGCATCCGCCTGAACTGGCGGCTCGTCCACTTCAGTCCGTCGGTCATCGATTACGTCGTGGTGCACGAACTCAGCCACCTGCGGGTGATGGACCACAGCCCCCGCTTCTGGGATACCGTGCGCACCGTGGTGCCGGATTACGCCAGCCTGCGTGGCCAGCTCAAGGACGAAGCCGTTCCCCGCTGGTGATAGGCTCCGGGTTTCACCCAACCACTGGAGAACCCGATGGCAGCCTACCTGGTCGTTGACACCTTGCTGGACAACCCCGAACTGTATGAAGAATACAAGCGGCTGGCCCGACCGCTGGCAGAGCGCTTCGGTGGCGAATACCTGGCCCGCGGGGGCGAGATGACCCTCAAGGAAACCGACCTCTGGTCGCCCACACGCCTGGTGCTGGTGCGGTTTCCCGATGCCCAGAGCGCCAACCGTTTTTACGATTCTCCCGAATACCAGGATGTGCTCAAGATCAGCAAGCAGTCTGCTCGCCGGACCGTGGTGGTACTCGAAGGGGTGTAGAACCTAGTGCCGTTGCTGCCCTGGCACTGCAGCTGTGGCGATGAAGCGGTAGACGCCATCGGCATCGAGGTGGCGGGCGAGTTTTCCTTCAAACCACAGCGCATGCAGGTGGGCAATCGATTCGCCGATGGCGAACGTGGTCTGGTGCAGGTCCAGCGCACGCGTGAACAGCACCGGAATGATGTCCGCCGCGCTGCAGGCCCTGCTGCTACAGGCCTGCATCACCTCGGCTAGCCGGGCACGGTGGTGGTCGTGCAGCTGGCCAATGCGGGTGTGCATGCCGGTAAACGGTTTGCCGTGGGACGGCAGCACCAGCGTGTCTTCCGGCAAGGCCTTGAACCGGTCGATGGAATCCAGGAACAGTGCCAGTGAATTGGCTTCGGGCTCCTGCTCGTACACGCTGACATTGGTGGAAATGCGCGGCAGCATCATGTCGCCGCCGATCAGGACGTTGAGCGTTTCGCAATACAGAGCCATGTGCTCGGGCGCATGGCCGTAGCCGCTGATGCAGCGCCAGACGTTGGGGCCGATCGTGAGCTTGCCGCCGTCGAGCATGCGGCAGTACTGGTCCGGCACCGATGGCACCAGTGATGGAAAGTAATTGGTACGCGCCCGTATCTGCGTCACGATGTCCGGGGAGTTCAGTCCGTGTTTTGCAAAGAAATCAGCAGCCCGGTCGCCCCCAAAGGCGGTGGGGCCCATGCAGCCAAAGCGGGCAATCTGGTAGTCAGCCGCACTGATCCACAGGGGCGCATTCCAGCGGTCGCACAGCCAGTGCGCCAGGCCGATGTGGTCAGGGTGCATGTGCGTTACGATGACGCGCAGCACTGGCAGGCCTTCGAGCTCGTTGGCAAAAATGGATTCCCACTGTGTCTTGGCTTCTTCCTTGTGGATGCAGCAGTCCACGATGCTCCAGCCCTGCTGGCCGTGGATTTCGTCTCGCAGCAGCCAGAGGTTGATGTGGTTGAGCGCGAACGGCAGCGCCATGCGTATCCACTTGACGCCAGGCGCGACTGTGATGCACTGGCCCAGCTCGGGCAGGGCGTCACCCATCGGGTAATGCAGTTGCTGTTCCAGATCGTTCATGGTGCCTTTTTGCTTCATAATTGACGTTTACGTAAACGTCAACTGGATTGGGCATTGTAGACAGCGAACGCACGGCGTGCTGTCGCGCATGTTGCGAATTGATTATGACCATCACCTACACCATTGGCGACCTCGCCCGCGAGTTCGATCTGACGACCCGGGCCATCCGCTTTTACGAGGATCTGGGCCTGCTGCAGCCCGAGCGCAGCGGCCCTGCCGGACGCAGCCGCATCTACAGCGGCCGTGACCGCACCCGTCTCAAGCTCACCCTGCGCGCCAAGCGCCTGGGCCTGAGCCTGACCGAGGCCAAGGACATCATCGACATGTACGACAGCCCGCGCGATACCGGCGCGCAGCTCACCAAGTTTCTGGACGTGCTGGCGGCACACCGCAAGCAGGTGGAAGAGCAGATGGCCGACCTGCAGGCCAATCTCGATGAAATCAAGGTGCACCAGCGCGAGGCGCGCGCACTGCTGGCCAAGAGCGATGCCAAGGCCGCAACCAAATCCAGGGGGAAGACCCATGCAGCCTGAGGCCCTGTGGACCCGTGTGCAGGACAGCCTGAGCCGCCAGGGCATGATGCGCCACCTTGGCGTGCGCCTGCTGCGCGTTGAGCCTGGGCTGGTGGAGCTGGCATTGCCTTACTCCGACCGCGTCACGCAGCAGCAGGACGGATTCCATGGCGGTGCCATGGGCGCACTGGCGGACATTGCCGGAGGCTACGCGGGTCTGACCGTGGCAGCCGACGGCATGGAGGTCACGACCGTGGAATACAAGGTCAACTTCCTCGCCGCTTTCCGGGACGGCGAGTTGCGTGCCATGGGCCGGGTGGTCAAGGCGGGCCGGCGCGTGATCGTCACCACGGCGGAGCTGGTGCATGTGGACGACCAGGGCGTACGCAATCCCTGCGCCGTCATGCAGCAGACCCTGATGCCTGTTCCCAAAACTTACTGATTCATCACGTTCAAAACTCAAGGAGACAACCATGAACAATTTGCCCGGCTTGAACTTCCAGCTCGGAGAAGACATTGACGCATTGCGTGACGCGGTGCGCGAATTCGCCCAGGCCGAGATCGCACCCCGCGCTGCCGAAATCGACCGCAACGACCAGTTTCCGATGGACCTGTGGCAGAAGATGGGCAGCCTGGGTGTGCTGGGCATCACCGTCGGCGAAGAGTACGGCGGCGCCAACATGGGCTACCTGGCCCACATGATCGCCATGGAAGAAATTTCGCGTGCTTCTGCGTCGGTGGGCCTGTCCTACGGCGCGCACAGCAATCTGTGTGTGAACCAGATCAAGCGCAACGGGACCGACGCCCAGCGCGCCAAATACCTGCCCAAGCTGATCTCCGGCGAGCATGTCGGTGCGCTGGCCATGAGCGAGCCAGGCGCCGGCTCCGACGTGCTGAGCATGAAGCTCAAGGCCGAGGACAAGGGCGGCTACTACCTGCTCAACGGCAACAAGATGTGGATCACCAACGGCCCCGACGCCGACACGCTGGTCGTCTACGCCAAGAGCGAACCCGAACTGGGCGCACGTGGCGTCACCGCTTTCCTGATCGAGCAGGGAATGAAAGGTTTCTCCATTGCGCAGAAGCTTGACAAGCTGGGCATGCGCGGCAGCCACACGGGTGAGCTGGTGTTCAACAACGTCGAAGTGCCCCACGCCAATGTGCTGGGCCAGGTCAACGGCGGCGCCAAGGTGCTGATGAGCGGTCTGGACTACGAGCGTGCGGTGCTGACCGGTGGCCCCCTGGGCATCATGCAGTCCGTCATGGACAACGTCATCCCCTACATCCACGACCGCAAACAGTTCGGCCAGAGCATCGGCGAATTCCAGCTGATCCAGGGCAAGGTGGCCGACATGTACACCGTGCTGCAGGCCGGCCGCGCCTTTGCCTACACCGTGGCCAAGAACCTGGATCTACTGGGTGTGGAGCATGTACGCCAGGTGCGCAAGGACTGCGCATCCGTCATCCTGTGGACGGCCGAGAAGGCCACCTGGATGGCCGGCGAGGGCGTGCAGATCTTTGGCGGCAATGGCTACATCAACGAATACCCGCTGGGCCGCCTCTGGCGCGATGCCAAACTCTATGAAATCGGGGCGGGCACCAGTGAGATTCGCCGTATGCTGATTGGTCGGGAGCTGTTCGCTGAGACAATGTAAGGCATGAAATCTGCCATTACCCGTACCTCCCGCTCCCTGCTTCAAGGCGTCTTGCGCGGACTGATGCGCGCATGGGTGCTGGTGGTACCGCTGGTGGTGGCGCTTTCACTGATCCGGCTGGGGCAGCTGGCCTATTTTTGGCCGACCGGCTACAGCGCGTCTACCACTGACCTCACCACCATCGTGGTGCAGGGCTTCCGCTTTGACCTCAAGGTCAGCGCTATTGCGGGTTTTTTGCTACTGCTGGTGTTGCCCTGGGTCTCGGGCAAAGCGCATGGGCGCATCGCTGCGGTGGTGGCGTTTGTCTATGTGATGCTGTCGCTGGTCAATCTGCACTACTTCGGCTTTTACAAGACGCCGATTGATTCACTGGTGTTCGGTCTGGTGGAGGACGACACCGCTGCTGTACTGCAGACCATCTGGCGTGACTTTCCCGTTGTCTGGACGCTGCTGCTGGCGGCTGTGCTGACCTGGGCCTCGGTCTGGCTGCATGGCAGACTGGTCCGGCGCATGCAGCCCGATACGCTGCTGCAGACCCACCATGCCGCCGTCAAGGTGGTGCTGGTGGTGGTGGTGTTCTTTGCCCTGCTGTTTGCGGGCAAAGGCACCATCCGGGAGATGGCCCTGCAGCGCCAGCACCTGACCGTCACCACCTCGCAGTTCCTCAATGACATGGTGCCCAATGGCGTCATTGCATTGAAGTACGCGTGGGACAGCCGCGGCCAGTCGCAAAACCTGTCGGACCCGCTGGTGGGCCTCAAGGCCATGGGTTTTGATTCACCGCTGGCGGCGGCCCAGGCGTTGGGTCTGCCCCATGGCAATGAGGCAGAGGTCAAGGCCGCGTTGACGGCCCACGACCCGATTCCCGCAGGTATGCGCAAAAAGAACCTGGTGTTCTTCCTGATGGAGTCCTGGAGCGCAGAGCCGCTGCTGTACCAAGGCCCGAAGTTCGATGTGCTCGGACGCCTGGCACCCACCCTGACGGATCCTGGCCGGGCCTGCCACTTCCGCAACTTTGACTCGGCCCATGCAGGTACTCACCCGTCGCTGGAAGCCATCCTGTTTTCCACCCCCATCACACCGCTGACGCTGGGCGATGTGGGGCGCAAGCCCATTCCCTGGGCGATTCCCAAGGTGGTGCGCGATGCGGGTTACCAGACCCTGTTTGTGACTTCGGCACGGTCGGGCTGGCGTGACCTCAACCGCGTGCTCAAGGTGCAGGGCTTCGATGAAGTGGTCGATGCCAACACCCTCAAGGAGGCCTACCCGGAGGCGGTGCTGGGCATCTGGGGTGTGTGGGACAGCTATGTTTTCAAATACCTCAGCAAGCGCATGGCTGCGCAGCCCGCCGACAAGCCGCTGTTTGTGTTTGTGCTGACCTCTACCAACCATCCGCCGTACGACCTGCCTGCGGACTACAAGCGTGTGCCGCGCGACATGTCCCTGTGGAAAGGCGAGACCAGTTCCGACACCCTGGTGCCCAACCTGGACAGCTACCACTATGCAGCGGACCTGCTGGGCGGTTTTGTGCAGGAAGTGCAAAAGGGCCCTCTGCATGCCCATACCCTGGTGGCGGCCACCGGGGACCACAATGTGCGGTCCTTTGGTGTCTACGCCGAAGCCAACCGGCGCTACCTGATGCGCCAGGTGCCGTTTGTCATCTGGGGCGACAACTTGCAGTGCGGCAACCAGCAGGCGCTGCCCGCCAGCCACCGTGATATGTTCAACACCCTCTTGCCACTGGCTGGCATTGCCGGGCCGTACGTGAATTCGGGCCGCAACCTGTTGCGTCCCACCACGCCATCGCCGGACCCCGTAAATGCGCCGCGCGCCATGTTTTTCACCGGCGAGGCCCGCAACGCCAAAGGCCTGTGGCAACTGGGGAATAAAAACTCGTTTGTCTGCAGTGCTGCCACACCTGAGGCAGACTGCGCATTCAACGCACTGGATGACCAGCAGGAGCGCGCACGTTACGCGCTGCTGGACTGGAATGTGCGTGTGTCCCTCAGGAAATAAGGTCTTTCATGTCCAGCGAACTCGACGAACTTTTTGCCCACAACCGTGCCTGGGCTGCACAGATGGAGAAAGAACGCCCCGGTTTTTTCACCAGCCTGAAGAGTCAGCAGAAGCCGCGCTACATGTGGATTGGCTGTTCCGACAGCCGGGTACCCGCCAACCAGATCACGGGGCTGGAGCCTGGCGAAGTGTTTGTCCACCGCAATGTGGCCAATGTCGTGGTCCCCACCGACTTGAATTGCCTGTCCACGATCCAGTTCGCTGTGGATCAGCTCAAGGTGGAGCACCTCATGGTGGTGGGGCACTACGGATGCGGCGGTGTGCGTGCTGCTCTGGAAGATATCCGTGTGGGGCTGGCCGACAACTGGTTGCGCCACGTCAAGGATGTGCGCGACCGCCACCGTCACCTGCTTTCCATGCTGCCGGAACATGGCCGGGTCGATGCGTTGTGCGAGCTGAACGTGATTGAGCAGGTGCTCAATGTGGCCTACACCACCGTGATGCAGGACGCCTGGAGCCGCGGGCAAAATGTCACGCTGCATGGCTGGATTTATGGTTTGCAGGACGGCCTGCTGCAAAACCTGCACATGACGGTCAGCGGGAATGACGAGCTGGAAGCCCTCTATGCCAAGGCTCTGTCGGGCGTGCGCCTGATGCCGCGCCATCCGGCATAAGCAGATGGCGGTTGGCGAGACATGTTTCCCACCCGTCTGGATTCATCGGTAGCCTACGACATCGCCAAGGCGATGATGGATGGGTTCAACCGGCACTACCGGCTGTTCCGCACCGAATCGGCCCGCGCCAAGCACCGGTTCGAGACGGCCGATTGGCATGGCCAGCAACGCGCGCAGCGCGAGCGCATCGAGTTCTACGACTTGCGTGTGCTGGAGTGCTCCAACCGCCTGGAACGCGAGTTCAAGGCGGGCGAGCAACCCATGGACATATGGCAGCAGATCAAGCTGCACTACATCGGCCTGCTGGTCAACCACCATCAGCCGGAACTGGCTGAGACGTTTTTCAACTCGGTCACCACCAAGATCCTGCACCGCAGCTACTTCCAGAACGACTTCATCTTCGTGCGCCCGGCGGTCAGCACCGAATACATCGAGAACGACGAAACCAACAAGCGCCCGTCGTACCGATCGTATTACCCCACCCGCGAGACGGTGCAACAGGTTCTTCGCCAGATGGTGGAGGACTTTGACTTGCGCCTGCGCTTTGAAGACCTGGACCGCGACACCACCTGGGTGACGCAGGCCATGCAGGGCTGGCTGGGCGACGGCAAGCTGCGCGCCAATTTCCAGATCCAGGTGCTCACCGGCCTGTTCTTCCGCAACAAGGGCTGCTACATCGTGGGTAAGGCCATCAATGGCTTTTATGAGTTTCCGTTTGCACTGCCGGTGCTGCATGGCGCCAGTGGCAAGCTGGTGATCGATGCCGTGCTGTCGGGTGAGGACGACCTGCTGATGCTGTTCAGCTTTGCGCGGGCGTATTTCATGGTGGACATGGAAATTCCCTCGGCCTACGTGCAGTTTCTGCGCAGCATGATGCCGCGCAAGCCGCGCAACGAAATCTACAACGCGCTGGGGCTGGCCAAGCAGGGCAAAACCCTGTTCTATCGCGACTTCCTGCACCACCTGCGCCACAGTACCGACAAGTTCCGCATCGCTCCCGGTATCAAGGGCATGGTCATGCTGGTGTTTGATCTGCCCAGCTTTCCCTATGTGTTCAAGGTTATCAAGGACTTTTATCCACCACCCAAGGACACCACGCGGGAGCAGATCAAGGGCAAGTACCTGCTGGTCAAGCAGCACGACCGCGTGGGCCGTATGGCCGATACGCTGGAGTACAGCGAGGTCGGTTTTCCGCGGGACCGGTTTGACGATGCGCTGATTGCCGAGATCGAGAAGTTCGCTCCCAGCCAGTTGGAGATCAGCGACCGCGATGGCGATGGCAACGTCGAAGTCATCATCAAGCACGTGTACATCGAGCGGCGCATGATCCCGCTCAATATCTACCTGCAGGAAGCCTTTGATGCCGGTGGTGCCAACCCGGACGATCCAAGCCCTGCCGCGGCGCGCGCACGCGACCAGATCGAGCGTGGTGTCATCGAGTACGGCAATGCCATCAAGGACCTGGTGGCGGCCAATATCTTTCCGGGCGACATGCTGTGGAAGAACTTCGGCATCATGCGCCAGAGCAAAGTGGTGTTCTACGATTACGACGAGATTGAGTACATCACCGACTGCAATTTCCGCAAGGTGCCTGAACCGCGCAACGAGGAAGAGGAAATGTCGGGCGAGGTCTGGTACACCGTGGGCCCGCGCGATGTATTTCCCGAAACCTTTGCGCCCTTTCTTCTGGGGAATCCCAAGGTGCGCGAGGTGTTCATGCAGCACCATGCGGACCTGCTCGATCCTGTCTTCTGGCAGAGCCACAAGGACCGCATCCAGGCGGGTTATGTCTACGATGTCTTTCCCTACGATCAGGACAAGCGCTTCCGCCAGACCCCGGTGGCCTGACCTCGGTTAAGGTGTTTGTCGTACACTGCGCCTTGCCCGGGGTGCGCAGTGGTTGCGCTGAGATGGATTCCAAACCCGTGAACTTGATCTGGTTCATACCAGCGTAAGAAGTGCAGAGCAGTGCCCCAGGCCGTGTGCCGTGCGGGCGGTCTCATTCCAGGTTCGCGGGGTTGTGTCTTTCTCTGTCTTCGGGCGTTAACCCGGAGATTTCCCAGTGAACGCACCCGACAAACTCGCCCAGTTCATTCGCCTCACGCGCGAACCGCTTCCCGCCTCCACCAAACGTTATCTGCAAGGCAGTCGCCCTGACATCCAGGTGCCGCTGCGCGAAATCCTGCAGAGCAATGGCGAAGCCATCACGGTGTACGACACCTCAGGTCCTTACACCGACCCGCGCGCGGATATTGACGTGCGCCAGGGCCTGCCGCTGGTGCGCCAGGGTTGGGTAGAGGGCCGGGGCGATACCGAGCTGTACGTGGGCCGTCCGCCGTTTGCGCTGGACGATGGTCTGAAAAACGGCCATACATCGGAAGGTGGCGATGTACTGGCCGCCCTGCGCGCCCAAGCCGCTGGCCTGCAGCGCCAGCCACGCCGGTCCAAAGCGGGCGGCAACGTCACTCAGATGTACTACGCGCGCAAAGGCATCATCACCCCCGAGATGGAGTACGTGGCCCTGCGCGAGAACCAGAACCTGGAATGGCAGGCGCAGTACCTGGGCAACGCCGAGCGCGAAGCGCGCCTGGCCGGCAACAGCTTTGGCGCCCGCATCCCCAAGGTGGTCACCCCCGAGTTTGTGCGCGACGAGGTGGCCCGTGGCCGCGCCATCATCCCCGCCAACATCAACCACACCGAGCTGGAGCCCATGGCCATTGGCCGCAATTTTCTAGTCAAGATCAATGCCAACATCGGCAACTCGGCGGTGACGTCGAGCATCGAGGAAGAAGTGGAAAAACTGGTCTGGTCCATCCGCTGGGGCGCCGACAC
>CAUJJV010000289.1 GCA_963205375.1 Pseudomonadota bacterium | reverse complement strand
CCCCGGCTGGTCGTCCAGCTGCATGCCCCAGAAGTTCTCGAACCAGTCGTGGACCGTCTTGTTGGACACGCGCTGGTAGTTGGGGTACATCATCGGGATCAGACCCGCGTCCGACGCCCCCTGCACATTGTTCTGCCCGCGCAGCGGATGCAGGCCCGAACCCGGTTTGCCCACCTGCCCGGCCACCGTGGCCAGGGCGATCAGGCAGCGCACGTTGTCGGTGCCATGCACATGCTGGCTGACCCCCATGCCCCACAAAATCATCGCGGCTTTGGCTTTGGCGTAGGCTCGCGCGACTTCGCGCAGGGTCTCTGCGGGAATGCCGCAAATGGGTGCCATGGCTTCGGGGCTGTAGCCTTTGACGTTCTCGCGCAAGGCTTCGAAATTGTTGGCACGGCGGGCAATGAAGTCCTGGTCGGTCAAGCCTTCTTCAATGATGGTGTGGATCAGCGCGTTGAGCATGGCCACATCGGTATCGGCCTTGAACTGCAGGGTGCGCCAGGCATGCCGTCCAATATCGGTTCCGCGCGGGTCGGCCACCACGATGCGGGCTCCCAGCTTCGCAGCGTTTTTCATCCAGGTCGCAGCCACCGGATGGTTGTTGGTCGGGTTGGAGCCGATCACAAAGATCAGGTCAGAATGGGCCACGTCGTTGACCGGGTTGCTCACCGAGCCTGAGCCCACCCCTTCGAGCAAGGCAGCCACGCTGGAGGCGTGGCACAAGCGGGTGCAATGGTCCACATTGTTGCTGCCAAACCCGGTGCGCACCAGTTTCTGGAACAGGTAGGCCTCTTCGTTGCTGCCCTTGGCAGAACCAAAACCCGCCAGGGCCTTCTTGCCGTGTGTGTCGCGCAAGGTCCGGAGCGTGCCCGCCGCCAAGTCGAGGGCCTCTTCCCAGGTGGCTTCACGAAACACATCAGACCAGTCTGCGGTGTCCCGGTTCAAGCGGTTGATGGCTTCCGGATCTTTGGGCACACCGGCCTTGCGGATCAAAGGCACGGTCAAACGCTGCGGGTTGTGCGCATAGTCGAACCCGAAACGCCCCTTGACACACAAGCGGTTGTGGTTGGCCGGGCCATCGCGGCCGTCCACGCTCACAATCCGGTTGTCCTTGACGTTGTAGGTCAGCAGACAGCCCACACCGCAGAACGGGCAGACGGAGTCCACCTTTTTGTCGACCGCCTGGCTGCCCACATGGGCCTTCGGCATCAGGGCGCCCGTAGGGCAGGCCTGCACGCATTCACCACACGCCACGCAGGTGCTGTCGCCCATGGGATCGGCCAGATCGAAAGTGATGGCGCTGTGTGCACCGCGATGGGCATAGCCAATGACATCGTTCACCTGCTCTTCACGGCAGGCGCGCACGCAGCGGTTGCACTGGATGCAGGCATCCAGATTCACGGCCATAGCGGGGTGCGACATATCGCTCTTGGGTTGCTCGCGGCGCAGGGCTTTCAGTTCCGAACGCACCGTCACTTTCATACGCGCTGCCCAGTCACTCAACTCGCCGTGCTGCCCTGCTCCGCTAGCCAAACCACCGGCGGCATCGTTCCACTTGTAGCCCGCGTCCGGCATGTCGGACAGCAGCATCTCCAGCACCATCTTCTGGCTCTTTACCGCACGCGGACTGCTGGCCAGCGCTTCCATACCGGCGGTGGCCGTGCGGCAGCAGCTGGGTGCCAGGGTGCGCTCGCCCTTGATTTCGACCACGCAGGCGCGGCAGTTGCCGTCCGGGCGCAGCCCGTCCTTGTAGCAAAGGTGGGGGATGTCCACACCATGGCGCTGCGCGGCGTTGAGGATGGTTTCGCCCTCAAAGGCATGGATGGTTTTCTCGTCGAGCTTGAACTCGACCGTCTGCAACGTCACTTCGTTCGATTTCGCAGGTGCGTTCATTCAGGACACCTCGTGTGCAAAGTATTTCTGGACACAACGCACCGGATTGGGCGCGGCCTGCCCCAGACCGCAGATGGATGCATCGGTCATCACGACGTTCAAATCTTCCAGCGTCGCGTTATCCCACACAGGCGCTTCCATCAGCTTGGCCGCCTTGGCGGTGCCGACGCGGCACGGCGTGCACTGCCCGCAACTCTCGTGGGCAAAGAATCGCATCATGTTGAGGGCCGCATCACGCGCCCTGTCGTGCTGGCTCAGCACGATGACCGCGGCAGAACCGATGAAACCACCATGCGGTTGCAGTGTGTCAAAGTCCAGCGGGAGGTTGGCATGGCTGGCCGGGAAGATGCCGCCCGAAGCCCCCCCCGGCAGGTAGGCATACAGCGCATGCCCGTCCTGCATGCCGCCGCAGTATTCGTCGATCAGCTCCAGCAGGGTGATGCCTGCTGGGGCGAGCTTGACGCCAGGATGTTTGACCCGACCACTCACGCTGAATGACCGCAGCCCCTTGCGGCCGTTGCGGCCAAAGCCACCAAACCACGCGGCACCTTTCTCCACAATGTCGCGCACCCAGTACAGAGTCTCGAAATTGTGCTCCAGCGTGGGCCGACCGAACAGCCCCACCTGGGCAATGTAGGGCGGGCGCATGCGGGGCTCACCGCGCTTGCCTTCAATGCTCTCGATCATGGCGGACTCTTCGCCGCAGATGTAGGCGCCGGCACCGCGGCGCAGCTCGATCCTGGGCAGGGTGCAAGGCGGGTTCGCCTGCAGCTTAGCCAGCTCAGCCTGCAGAATGGCACGGCAACCATGGTATTCGTCACGCAGGTAGATGTAGACCGCCTCGATGCCCACGACCTGGGCCGCCACCAGCACCCCTTCCAGAAAACGGTGGGGGTCGCGCTCCAGGTAGGTGCGGTCCTTGAAGGTTCCGGGCTCACCCTCGTCAATATTCACCGCCATCAGTTTGGGAGCCGGCTGGTCGCGCACGATGCGCCACTTGCGTCCGGCCGGAAAACCGGCTCCACCCAGACCGCGCAGCCCCGAGTCTTCCATGGTCTGAATGACTGCCTCTGCACGCAAAGAGCCATTGGCCAGTTCGGCAGCCACCGTATACCCACCATGGGCGCGGTAGGTGTCATAGCCGGCGTAGGCAGGCACGGCCACCGTATCGGCAGGCAGCGGAGACACACTTTTCTCCGCATAGGAATTCGCTACGAAATGAGTAGCGTCCTGCTCATATTCCTCGGTGGCTACAGCCGAATTGACCATTGAAACCACAGCTTCCGGGCTGGCATGCAGCACCGGACGCTGGTGCACCACGGCCACCGGCGCCTGTTCGCAGCGCCCCAGGCAGGGCGCCGAAATCACCCGCACATCGGAGGTGCCCAACAGGTCCGTCAGACGCGCCAGCAGATTCTGTGCACCCGCCATTTCACAGCTCAGGCCATCACACACCCGCACCGTCAATACCGGCGCCTTGGCATCGCCCTGCACCACCTCGAAGTGGTGGTAGAAGGTCGCCACCTCGTACACCTCGGCCATGGGCAGATTCATCTCTTGGGCCAGCGCCACCAGATGCCGGTCGTGCAGGCAGCGGTACGCGTCGTTCAGCGTGTGCAGATGCTCAATCAGCAGGTCGCGGCGGTGGCCGCCGTCGGGCCGTGTGCCCAGCAACGCGCGCACCTCCGCCAGCGAAGCGTCATCCGCCTGGCGTCCCTTGAGTTTGCTTTTCTTGCGGATGCGCTCACGCATGTCATCCACGCTGCCCAGCGCAACGGTGGGGATATCGGGGGATTCGGACGTGGAACGCATGGCAAATCAGTTCAAAAACAATCAGGCAAAGAATTTCGCCACGCTCAGTAGCGTGCGGTACACACCCCATGCAAGGGGAATGCCCACCGCCGCCCAGGCCAGGGCGACCACCACCGGGCTCACGGCATCTTCTCCGGCCCCGGCGTCGCGAACGACGACAGAGGCAGCAGCTCTTTCGTGGGCCAGCCGCTTTTCTTCGGCCAGCTCCGCGTCGGTCATGAACCATTTGCCTGCCAGGGGGCGGACCATCAGGTTGCAGACCAGGCCCACCACCAGCATGCCGGTGAGGATGTACATCGTCTGGTTATAGACCTGCTCGCGCGGAATGCCCAGCCCCAGCTGGTATTCCCGCATGTAGTTCACCACCACTGGACCCAGCACGCCAGCGGTAGCCCAGGCGGTGAGCAGCCTCCCATGGATGGCACCCACCATCTGCGTGCCGAACAGGTCAGCCAGGTAGGCTGGCACCGTGGCAAACGCGCCGCCATACATGCTCAGGATGATGCAAAACGCCGCCACAAACAACACGATGCTGCCAGCCGCCGCGCTGCCGGGTACGCTGAAATACAGCACACCGCCCAGCACAAAGAACACCACGTAGGTCAATTTACGGCCCAGCTTGTCGGACAGGCTGGCCCAGAAGAAGCGTCCGCCAATATTGAACAGTGACAGCAGCGCTGTAAAACCGGCGGCCACTGCAGCGATGGCGCCCAGCTCGGCTTTGTCCAGTTCACCAAACTTCTTGGCCACACCGATCAGGGAGCCGCCAAACACTTCCTGCAGCATGGGCGAGGCCATGCCGATCACACCAATGCCGGCACTCACGTTCATGCACAGCACCATCCAGATCAGCCAGAACTGCGGAATGCCCCAGACCTTGCTGGAATGCACGTGGCGCTGGGTGATCATGGTGTTCGCAGCATCGGTTGCAGGGGGCGTCCAGCCTGCAGGCTTCCAGCCGGTCTCAGGCACACGGTAGCCAAAGGCACCGGCCATCATGAACACGAAATAGACCAGTCCCATGACCACAAAGGTCTGCATCACCCCAACATCCGTCGGCGTCGCGAAGTACTTCATCAGATCCGCCGCCAGCGGCGACCCGATCATGGCGCCGCCACCAAAACCCATGATGGCCATACCGGTGGCCATGCCGCGCCGGTCCGGGAACCACTTGATCAGCGTGGACACGGGGGAGATATAGCCCAGCCCCAAACCAATGCCA
>CAUJJV010000288.1 GCA_963205375.1 Pseudomonadota bacterium | reverse complement strand
CCGCCCCACCTGCCCCCACTGCCAGCGCCCCCAATCCACCTGCATCTGCCGCTTCGTCACGCCCACGCCAACCGCGTGTGAGGTGCTGATCCTCCAGCATCCGCTGGAAGAGCACCACGCCAAGAACAGCGCCCGCCTGCTGCACCTGAGCCTGCCAGGCAGCCGCATGGTGGTGGGTGAAGCGTTTGACAACGCGACGCTGCAAGCACTGATGCCACAGCCCAAGTACACGGTGCTGCTGTACCCGCCCACCGAATACGAAGGCCACGCGGCACCTGCGCTGCTGGACGCTACGCAACTCGTCAATCTGCAGTATGTGCGGCTGGTGGTGCTGGACGCCACCTGGCGCAAGAGCCGCAAGATGCTGCACTTGAGCCCTGGGCTGCAGCGCCTGCCGCGGCTGACGTTGGACGATGTGCCTGCGTCGCGCTATGCGATCCGCAAGGCGCACAAGCCAGGGCAGCTCTCCACACTGGAGGCCACCTGCGCGGCGCTGGCGCAGCTGGAGGGGGACGCTGCGCGCTGGCAGCCGCTGCTCCACGCCTTTGACGGGTTGGTGGCGCGCGTAAGATCAGACTTCGCTGGGGCGGTGCCCCGTTTTGCCCTAACGGAGAGATGTGAATGACGCTGAGTACCTGGTGGCTGTTTATCCTGATGACGTTCGTGGTCTCGGCCACGCCGGGCCCCAACATGCTGTACGTGATGAGCATCAGCGCGCGCCACGGCATCCGCGCGGCAGTCATGGCCATGCTGGGGTGCATGACGGCCCTGCTGGCGATGATGAGCATCTCGGCAGCGGGTCTGGGCGCATTGCTGCACACCTTTCCCACCGTGTTTGACGCACTGCGCCTGGCCGGTGCGGCCTACCTGGCGTATCTGGGGGTCAAGTGCTGGCGTGCACCGGTGCACGACGAGGTGGCGGATGCGGCAGGTGGCGCATCCCGTGCCGCTGCGCCCGCGGTGCAGACCAGCGCGATTTACCGGCAGGGCTTTCTGGTGGCGGCCAGCAACCCGAAGGCGATTCTGTTTGCGGCGGCTTTCTTTCCGCAGTTCATCAACCCGGGCGAGCCCCAGCTGGTGCAGTTTGCGATTCTGCTCACCACGTTCAGCGTGATCGAGGTGGCCTGGTATTTTGTGTATGCGGTCAGCGGCAAGCGCCTGTCGGTCTACCTGCAGCGCGCCAGCGTGATGCGCCTGTTCAACCGCCTCACGGGCGGCGTGTTCATCGGCTTTGCGGCGCTGATGGCCACTGCGCGCGAGTAATTTTGATGAAAACGGGCTCTAGCCCCCGGAAATAGTGCGCAAGCAGCTATTCTTTTTATAGCAATCCGCAGCCCCGCAGGATCAGGGACACCACATGTTCGGTGGCCCGGGCGTGGTCTTTGGCGGTCAGTGTTTTGCGGCCCAGCACGGCGCTGACCTGCACGTCAAAGTCGGCATAGGTCTGGGTGGCGGCCCAGATGGTGAAGAACAGATGGATGGGGTCTACCGGTGCCATGCGCCCGGCGTCCACCCAGCTTTGCACCACGGCGGCTTTCTGCAGCACCATCTGGCGCAGTTCGGTCGACAGCAGGGTGTGCACCACCGGTGCGCCGTGCAGCAGTTCGTTGGCAAACACCTTGGAGCCATCGGGCCGCTGTGCGGACAGCGCCATCTTGGCGCGGATGTATTGCTCAATGGCAGCACGGGGTTCGGCGTCGGCCGTGATGCCGTGCGTGGGCACCAGCCAGTCGCTGAGGATGCGCGCGAGCACCGCGCGGTACAGCACTTCCTTGCTGCCAAAGTAGTAGTGCAGGTTGGCCTTCGGCAGTCCGCTGGCCTCGGCGATGGTCGCCATGGTGGCGCCGCCGAAGCCGGCGCGCGCGAACACCCTCTCTGCGGCAGAAAGTATCAGGGCCTCATTCGTCTGGCGAATGAGGCCCTTGGGAGCATCGGCAACGTGAGTCATGCCGCCGATTGTCCAATCACTTCTGTGCCGCTTCCCAGATGGCGTGCGAATACGCTGCCTTGCCCGGGTCTTTCTTGATGACAGGGTCGCTGCCACCAGCCAGCAAGACCTTCACGGTGCGCTCGTACGCAGCGGGCTCCAGGTAACCAATCTTCTTGGTGCCGGCGTTGGTGATCAGGGTGGCCACGTTTTCCATCTGGCGCTTCTGCACCTTCACGCTGGCGCTGCCGGAGGTGTCGGCGGCCACCACGGCTTTGGCTGCACCTTCAGGGTCTTTCACAGCAGCGTCCCAGCCCTTGAGCGTGGCCTTGAGGAACTTGCCCATGCGTGCCACGAAGGCCGGGTCTTTCAGGTTGGCTTCGAGCACATACAGGCCGTCTTCCAGCGTGGCCACGCCTTCTTTTTCATAGAAGAAGGTGACCAGGTCTTTTTCCTTCACACCCGCGTCCACCACTTGCCAGTATTCGTTGTAGATCATGGTGGAGATACAGGCGGCCTGGTTCTGCAGCAGCGGATCGACGTTGAAGCCCTGCTTGAGAATCTTGATGTCGGAGTCGGTCTTCAGGCCGAGCTTGCCCATCCAGTTGAGGAAGGGGTATTCGTTTCCGCCGTACCAGACGCCCAGGGTCTTGCCCTTGAAGTCTTTGGGGCTGGCCACGCCGCTGGCCTTCTTGCAGGTCAGCATCAAACCAGACTGGTTGAACACCTGGGCCACGTTGACCAGGGGTACACCAGCTTCGCGCGCGGCCAGGGCCGAGGGCATCCAGTCCACCACGATGTCGGCCTGCTTGCCGGCGATCACCTGCGTGGGGGCAATGTCAGGGCCACCGGGCTTGATGGTCACGTCCAGGCCGGCTTCCTTGTAGAAGCCTTTGGCCGCGGCCATGTAGTAGCCGGCAAACTGGGCTTGCGGCACCCACTTGAGCTGCACTGTCACTTTGTCTGCCGCCATGGCACCAAAGCCGGCAGCAGCCATCGCCAGGGCCAACAGGCCCTTGGTGAACTGGGAAGAACGAATCATGGAAGGCTCCTTCTGGGGGTTAAAAGAAAATACGAACGACTGAAATTGCGCGGGCTCACCCTTCGCGCACCGAGGGATGCCAGAACGCCGCTCGGCGCTCCAATGCAACTAGCAAGGCGTAGGCCACGGACCCCGTGACCGCCGCCACCACAATGGCGCCCCACACCAGCGGCATGTTCATGCGCGCCGCCTCGGTGGAAATGCGAAAGCCCAGACCCGACGTGGGCGAGCCAAAAAACTCCGCCACGATGGCGCCAATCAGCGCCAGCGTGGCGTTGACCTTGAGCGCGCCAAAGATAAAGGGCAGCGCCGCCGGCAGGCGCAGCGCCAGCAGCGTGCGCGGGTAGCTGGCCGCATAGCTGTACATCAGCTCGCGCTCCAGCTTGCCCGCGGCTTGCAGGCCGGCCAGCGTGGACACCAGCATGGGGAAGAAGGTCATGAGCACCACCACCGCCGCCTTGGAAGGCCACTCAAAACCAAACCACATGACCGCAATGGGTGCCACACCGACTAATGGGATAGCGCTGGTAAGCGAAGCCACAGGCAAGAGGCCGCGCTGCAAAAATGGCATGCGGTCAATTGCCACCGCCACGGCAAAGCCCAGGCCACAGCCCAAGGCCCAGCCAATCAGCACGGCCTTGCCCACGGTCTGCACAAAGTCACCCCACAGCTTGGGCGCGTGGTCGAACAGGGAGCCAATGACCAGGCTGGGTGCGGGCAGCAGCACGCGTGGCACATCGAGCGCGCGCACCAGGATTTCCCAGAACACCACCACCCACACGCCAAACAGCGCAGCCGTAGCCATGCCCACCCAGCGGCTGCCGTTGACGGCCGCCATGCGGTACACGCTGTAGCCCGCTACCAGGGCCAGCAGCAGCATGCCGGGCCAGAACCAGGGGGCAACGCCAGTGGCACCCGCAACGGTTTCAATTGCGGCTGTTTCGTTCATTTCGCCCCCCTGCTGCGCAGCACCAGACGTTCCACGCCCGCCACGATGCCGGTGAGCGCCAGCCCCAACAGGGCCGACATGACCAGTGCAGACCAGATTTGGGTGGTTTGGCCGTAATACGAACCCGTCAGCAACCGCGCACCCAGACCGGCCTGTGCGCCGGTAGGCAGCTCGGCCACCATCGCGCCCACCAGCCCCGCCGCCACACCCACGCGCAGCGCGGGAAACAGGAAGGGCAGGGCCGCTGGTAAGCGCAGCAGCCACAGCGACTGCCAGCGCGATGCGGCGTAGGTGTGCATCATTTCGGTCTCAATCTTTTGGGGCGAGCGCAGCCCCTGCACCATGGCCACGGTGACCGGGAAGAAGCAGAGGTACATGGCAATGAAGGCCTTGGGCGCGGTGCCCGAGAAACCCAGACTGCCCAGCACCACCAGCACGATGGGCGCAATGGCCAGGACCGGCACCGTTTGCGAAGCAACGATCCAGGGCAGCAGCGCCTTGTCCAGCGTGCGGCTGTGCACGATCAGCACCGACAGCAGCAGCCCCAGCGCCGTTCCCAGCACAAAGCCCAGCAGCGTGGACTGGCCCGTGACGATGACGTGGTAAATCAGGTTGCGGGGCGAGTCCACGGGCCACTCAGTCAGGCTCTCGTAGAAGTCCAGGGCCACCTGGTGCGGCGCGGGCATCAGCGGGCGCTCCATGCTCATGGTGGCGTCAAACAACTCCCTCTGCGTGTAGCCAGCTTCCTCGTCCAGCACGCGCTCGATGGCGCCTTGCGCATTGAGGCCCCAGGCGGCGCCGTACCAGGCAATGACGACGGCCAGCAGCACGACCGCGACGGGCAGCCAATCATGGACGATACGTTGGGGCAGTGTTCTAGTGGTGGCCATCAGCTAGGGCCTCACGTACTTCATGGGCCAGCGCGACAAACTCCGGCGTGTCCCGCAGGCCCAGATGGCGTTCATCCGGCAACGTCGAGTCAATCACCTTGACGATGCGACCCGGACGCGGCGACATGACCACAATTTTGGTGGACAGGTAGACCGCCTCGGCAATGCTGTGCGTCACAAACACCACGGTGCGGCGCTCGCGTTGCCAGAGCTGCTGCAGCTGTTCATTGAGGCGGTCGCGCGTGATCTCGTCCAGCGCGCCAAAAGGCTCGTCCATCATGAGAATCTTGGGCTCAAAGGAGAGTGCGCGCGCAATCGACACGCGCTGCTGCATGCCGCCCGAGAGCTGCCAGGGATACTTGCCCTCAAAACCCTTGAGGCCCACCTGCTCCAGATGTGCCATGGCGATGCGTTTGGCGTCCGCCCTACCCTTGCCCTGGATTTGCAGCGGCAAGGTCACATTCGCCAGCACATTGCGCCACGGAAACAGGGCCGGCGCCTGGAAGACATAGCCATAGGCGCGCGCCATGCGTGCGTCATGCGGACTCACGCCGTTGACCAGCACCTCGCCCGCGCTGATGTGCTCGAGATCGGCAATGACGCGCAGCAACGTGGTCTTGCCGCAACCGGAAGGCCCGATCAGCGAGACAAACTCACCCTCGCCAATGTGCAGATCGACATTGCTCAGCGCATGCACCGGTGTATCTGCCGTCTGGTACATCACGCTGGCGTTGCGAACTTCCACCGCAGCAACATCGCTGGCGGCTACAGAAACCGGATTCTCAGAGGCAGTATTCATGGATGGGAAAAGCTAACCAATTGGTCAAGTTATTGTAGGGTTGCTAGCGAGTTTCGTGCCAGAACTATCCCTCCCTTACGGATATACCCTTCCCCGGAATTACCCGTAGATTGCGGCTCCTCACACCAAAATGGGGAGCCGTTCCAGGCGCGGCACCCAAATCGGGCGCGGTCTCCACACAAACCCTAGCGGGCGCAAGCCTTTGGGTGGCCATCCTGCATTACATAATGGCGTATGCAATTTCGTGGATGGTGCTTTGCAGTTTTATGGGCGCTGGCGTTCAATGCCGCAGCGCAGACCCAACCCCTGCTGATTGGTGCAGAGGACGACTGGGCACCGTTTTCCCGCGCGGAAAACGGGCAACCGGTGGGCATGGCGGTGGACATCGTCCGTGCCATCTTCGGGCAGGCCAATATTCCGGTAAAGCTGGTTCCGCTGCCCTATGCACGGTGCATGCTGGAAACCAAGGCGGGCAAGCTGGGGGGCTGCTTCGACACGCTGCCCGATGCGCAAATGCAGCGTGACTATCTGTTCCACGCCAAACCGCTGTTCTCAGACCCGCTGCTGATCATCACGCGGGCGGATTCCAAAGACAGCGCTGTGAAGATTCAGGACCTGCAAGGCAAGCGGGTGCTGATCACCCATGGCTACAGCTATGGCGACGAGTTCGAAAGCAATTTCCTGATCCAGCGTGTGCAAAGCACATCGGACCTCAGCAATCTGCGCATGCTCGTGGCTGGCCGTGCAGAGTATTCCATCGTCTATCGCCGGATTCTGGACCACCAGCTTCGCGGAAAAGCCAGGGACTTAGCCAGCCAGATCAAGCCGGAGGGGCAGTTGCCCAACGCCCAGCTCTACCTTTCCTTCTCCCGCAGCTACCCGGGTATACCGGACGTCATAGAGCGCTTCAACGAAGCGCACAACCGCCTGCTGCGCGACGGAACCATCGCGGCCATTTCCAAAAAATGGGAATAGGGGCGCAGACACCGCGCCCCAGCGGATTCAGCCGCGCATAGCCTGCGCCAGCGCAAACACCGAATTGGGAGCCGTTGTTCGCACCGGCTCTGGCTTGCGCTTGGCAAACACACCTTTCTTGCCGGTCTGGCGCTCTTCGACCTGAAAGCCCTTGGCCTTCTGCTCCACAGCCAGGCTGCGCAGGGTGATGGTTTTCATGTGCGCCATCAGGGTGGTGTGCAGGCTGTTCCACAGGTCGCGCGTCATGTCCTGCGTGCCGGGCTGAAGATCCTGCTCCAGCAGGGCCGCTCCCTGGCCCGGTGCATCCTCGATGGCGGAAATGATGTCGGCCACGGTGATGGCGTCGGCGGCCATCCCCAGGGTATAGCCACCGCCGGGTCCGCGCGTGCTGTCCACCAGACCGTGCTGGCGCAGCTTGGCAAATACCTGCTCCAGATAGGACAGGGAGATGTGGTGGCGCACGGCCAATTCGGCCAGCGGCACCGGATGCGCGTGCTCGCGCAGCGCAAGGTCAATCATTGCGTTAATGGCAAATCGGCCGCGGGTACTGAGTCGCATGGTGTTTCCTTAAAGCGAATAGCGAGGAAGCCACTGTAGGACTTTGACAGGACATAGTAAACCAGCATTTAGTGCACATTCAATTCGTAAAAACAGAAGTATTGCGAGGTTGCCGGGTGTGATGGGAACGAGAATTGCTACTAACTTGATAGCTGATGACGCCCGTTTGACAGGGGCTGGAAGCACAATTTGCTTATAGTGTGGGTTGTTTCACAAGGAATTACCGTGCGTATCTGGAAAAGCCCCATCTCGGTCGAAGGCCTCACCGAAGTCAGCAAAAACACCGCCGTCAGCCATCTGGGCATCGAGTTCCTGGAAATTGGCGACGACTATCTCACCGCCCGAGTGCCGGTGGACTCGCGCACCTGCCAGCCCTACCGGCTGCTGCACGGAGGCGTCGCCGTGGTGCTGGCCGAAACCCTGGGCTCCTGCGGCGCGGCCTGTGCCTGCGAACCCGGCTGCAAAGTCGTCGGTCTGGACATCAACGCCAACCACCTCAAAGGCACCACCAGTGGCTGGGTGACCGGTACGGCACGGGCGGTGCACGTGGGGCGCACCACGCAGGTGTGGCAAATCGATCTGCGCAATGATGCTGGCGAGCTGACCTGCGTCTCGCGTATCACCATGGCGGTGCTGCAGCCCAAAGCCTGAATCAGGGTGGCGATACCGCTCCTGCAGCGGTGACTGCCCGTTGAAAGAAATGGGTGACTGCCGCAATCAGCCTGTCTGGCTGATCTTTGTGCGGGGAGTGTCCACAGGCCTGGAGCTCCAGCAGTTCACACTGGGGCACCTTGCGGGCAATGCCGCGAATCTGCTCCAGGGTTCCATACGCGTCGTCCACGCCTTGCACTGCCATCAGCGGGCATGTGATACGCCCGAGCTGATCGTCAATGCGCCACGGGCGAAACCCCGGGTCCAGCCAGATGTCGTTCCAGCCCCAGAAGGCCGAGTCCGGATCGGCATGGTGCCGGGCCAGGCGCTGGCGCAGGTCTGTTTCCAGATAGGCGTTTCTGGCCTGGGCAATGCTGGCAATCGACACCTCTTCCACCAGAATGTGGGGCGCCACCACAATAGCGCCCGCCAGCGCCTTGGGGTGGTGCGTGGCATACAGCAGCGCAATCGATCCGCCATCGCTGTGCCCAAAGAGCCAGAGGGGTTGCTTCTGCACGTGCACCCCGACAGCCCTCAAAAATGCAGGCAGCACCTCATCGGCCTGGCGGTGCATGAAGTCAGGCGCCCAGTGGTCATCGGCGGCACGTGGCGTGGAGTTGCCATAGCCAGGACGCGAATACACCAGCCCACGGCAACCGAGGGCCTGGCAGAGCTGGTCGGGGAAGTTGCGCCACATCGACACCGAACCCAGGCCTTCATGGAGAAACACCATGACAGGCGCCTGCGCATCCCGCACGCCCACCCATTGGTATTCCAGACGTACCGGTTGGTTACGCCAGGTGATGGTGGCGAATTCCACCGCCGGCGTCATTCAGCCGCAGACTCCAGTGCGCGCAACTTGAAGCGCTGGATTTTCCCGGTCGCCGTCTTGGGCAGGTCGGTGACAAATTCAATCTGGCGCGGGTACTTGTAGGGCGCCAGCTTGTCCTTCACAAAAGCCTTCAACTCCGCATCGGTGGCCTGTGCGCCAGGCTTGAGCACCACAAAGGCCTTGGTCTTGGTCAGACCCTCGGCGTCGGGCACGCCGATCACCGCCGCCTCGAGCACGGCAGGGTGCTGCACCAGCGTGGCTTCCACCTCGAACGGCGACACATAGATGCCGCTGACCTTGAGCATGTCATCGCTGCGCCCCGAGTAGGTGTAGGTGCCATCGGCATTGCGCACGTATTTGTCACCACTCTTGGTCCAGCCACCCTGAAACGTCTCGCGGGTTTTGGTGCGGTTCCCCCAGTACATCATGGCGCTGGAAGGGCCGTGGATGTACAGGTCTCCCGGTTCACCATCGGGCGTGGGGCTGCCATCTTCGTTGCGCAGTTCAATGTCGTAGCCCGGCACCGGCCAGCCCGTGGTGCCGTAGCGTACCTTGCCCGGCAGGTTGGACAGGAAGATGTGCAGCATCTCGGTGGACCCAATGCCATCCACAATGTCCACGCCAAAGTGGCGCTGAAAGCGTTCGCCGATTTCGGCCGGCAGCGCCTCACCAGCCGATGAAACCAGGCGCATTGCCACCTCGGTTTTGGCCGGCAGATTCGGGGAGGCCAGCATGCCGGCAAAACCGGTGGGTGCGCCATAAAACACGGTGGGCTTGACTCCGCCCACGCCGCCCAGCCAGCGCTTGAAGGTGGCGTCGGGTGTGGGGCGCTCCGCCATCAGCAGGGTGGTGGCCCCGACCCCCATGGGGAAGGTCAGCGCATTGCCCAGACCATAGGCAAAGAACAGCTTGGCCGCCGAGAAGCACACATCGCTCTCGCGCAATTCCAGAATGCCCTTGCCATACAGCTCGATCGTCCAGTAGGGGTTGGCGTGCGAATGCACCGTGCCTTTGGGCCGCCCCGTGGAGCCCGAGGAATACAGCCAGAAACAGGGGTCATCCGGGCTGGTGGCGGCCGCCTTGGCCAGCGGCGCGTTGCCCTGCACAAAACTTTCGAACTCCACTTCGGCCGGATGCAGTGGCGCCGCGGGGTGTGAAACGATGACCTTGTGTACCTCGTGGTCTGACTTGGTCATGGCCGCCGTCACTGCGGGGAGCAGGGCACCCGAAACCAGCACCGCCTGGGCGCGTGAATGCTCCAGCATGTAGGCGTAGTCGTCTGCCATCAACAGCGTATTCACTGCCACCGGCACGATGCCGGCGTAGATGGCGCCCAGAAAGCTGACCGGCCAGTCGTTGCAGTCCTGCATCAGCAGGAGCACACGCTCTTCGCGCTTGATACCCAGCGCACGAAGACCCGCTGCCACACGGCGCACCCGTTCGTCCAGCGCGCCGTAGGTGAGGGCGCCCCCATCATCAATGAACGCCGCCTTCGCCGGACGCTGCGTATTGACCGTCAGCAGGTGCTGCGCGAAATTGAAAGTATCGCCAGGCGCATCGATGTGTTCGGGTAGGGGCATGCTCGTCTCCGCGGGTTATTGCAACTGCGCCAGCACGGTGGTGCTGGCCTGTATGGCGGTGCGGCGGTGGTAGAAGTTCAGTGCGCGCAAGCCGCCCAGTTCTTCACCACCACCGGCCCGGCCGGGGCCGCCGTGCAGGGACTGCGGCATGACGTTGCCGTGTCCGGTCTGCAGCGCGGCCACGTCGGGGGAAATGATGTGCACGCGGCCATGGCTGTCGGCCAGCTCGGCTGCCGCATGCGCCAGCGCCTGCGGGTTGCTGCCATATAAAGACGCCACCAGCGAACCCTGGCCGCGGCGCACCAGCGCAAACGCGTGGTCCATGCTGCCCCCGGTGGTGCGGTACGGCACCAGTGTGGCCACGGGACCAAAGACTTCGGTGTCATGGATGCGGTCAGCGCTGTCGCTGCCAGCGGCGTTGCGCACACCGAGCAGCGTGGGGCCCACACAGCAGGCAATGTTCGCATCAGCATCCACCAGCGCCGCGGCGCTACCGTCATGCAGCACCTCGGCCTGTGTCTTCAGGTACTCCAGGCCGTCCTTGACTGCCACCAGTTGTGCCCGGCTGACCAGTGCGCCCATGCGCACCGCCTCATTGCGTGGGTTGCCTACGGTGGTCTTGGCGAGGCGGGCGGAAATGGCTTGTGCCGCAGCGGCATAGAGCTCTTCGGGCACCAGCACGCGGCGGATGGCGGTGCATTTCTGGCCGGACTTGACCGTCATCTCGCGCGCCACTTCCTTGACGAACAGGTCAAAGGCCTCGCTGCCGGCCGCCTCGCCGGGCAGCAATACGGCGGAGTTGACACTGTCGGCCTCGATGTTCACACGCACCGAACGCTGGGTGACGGCCGGGTGGGAACGAATGACTGCGGCGGTATCCGCCGAGCCAGTGAAGGACACCACATCGAAAGGCTGCAGCTGGTCCATCAGGCCGGCCGAACTGCCGCACACAATGGACAGCGCACCTGCAGGGAAGATGCCCGCATCGACCACATCTTTCACCATGCGCTGTGTCAGCCAGGCGGTGGCGGTGGCAGGCTTGACGATCACGGGCACACCCGAAAGCAGGGCGGGCGCCGCCTTTTCCCACAGTCCCCATGACGGGAAATTGAAGGCATTGATGAACAGCGCCACGCCACGCGTGGGCGTAAGGACGTGTTGCGACTGGAACAGAGGGTCCTTGCCCAGACGCGCACTGTCGCCATCGGCCAGAAAAAAGCGCTCACCCAGACCTTCACCGAGCTTGGCGTAGGTGCCCAGAGTGAAGATGCCCCCGTCAATATCTACTGCCGAGTCGTTCTTGACGGTTCCGCTGTTGGCTGTGGCAATGTCGTAGTACGCATCGCGGTTGGCCTGCAGGACTTTCTGGGCTGCCGCCAGCAGACCCGCGCGCTGCACATAGGTCAAGGCCCGCAAGGCCTGGCCGCCCTGTTCGCGGGCAAAGGCAAAGCCCGCTGCCAGGTCCAGACCGGTGGCATCCACGCGCACCAGTTCAGTCCCCAGAACCGGGTCGGTCAGCACCGTTCCCTGTCCTGTACCGGTTTGCCAGGTGCCATTGAAATGGTTGGGAAGTAGTTCGGTCATGGTGGCTTTCCTTATTGGGTGAATTCAATGCTGCCTTGCGGCAAAAGGTACAGAACCAGCGAGCGGCCCTGGGTGACGGTGGCGGTCTCCATGCAGTGGCAGGTCTTGCCAACCGCCTGGTTATGAATTATTGTGCGTCCATCAACCATAAAGTGCAGTCGACCCCATGTCAAGCAATATATTGCATGTATCAGGGTTAGTACCGAGTCTTTGCATGACAACACATCCAACGATGCCAGAACAAACAGCGGGCACAGAGCCATCCGCACCGACCCCCAGCGAGAAAAATCCGTTCCTGGTTTCTCTGGGCGAACGCGCCCGCGCACTCCGGGCGCGCCGGGGAATGACACGCAAGGCCGTCGCCGCGGCGGCCGATGTGTCCGAGCGCCACCTGGCCAATCTGGAGTACGGAGAAGGCAATGCCTCCATCCTGGTCCTGCTGCAGGTGGCAGGCGCCTTGCAGTGCTCGCTCACCGAACTGATCGGCGACGTCACGACGTCGTCGCCCGAATGGCTGTTGATCCGCGAATTGCTGGAGCAGCGTGACGAAGCCACCTTGCGCAAGGCGCGCATTGCCATCGGCGAGGCGCTGGGCACCGGTGGCAGCGACCTGGTGGCCAACACGCGCGTGGCCCTCATTGGCTTGCGGGGTGCCGGCAAGTCCACGCTGGGGCAAATGCTGGCGGAGGACCTCGGATACCCGTTTGTGGAGTTGAGCCGGGAGATCGAGAAGTTCGCTGGCTGCAGCATTTCCGAGATCCAGGCGCTGTATGGCATGAACGCCTACCGCCGCTACGAGCGGCGCGCACTGGAAGAGGCGATCCAGATTTACCCGGAAGCCGTGATCGCGACGCCCGGCGGCCTGGTATCCGACCCGGCCACGTTCAACCAGCTGCTGAGCCACTGCACCACCGTCTGGCTGCAGGCCGATGCCGAGGACCACATGAAGCGCGTGTCCGCCCAGGGCGATCTGCGCCCCATGGCGGCCAGCCGGGAGGCCATGGAAGACCTCAAAAGCATTCTGTCCGGCCGTGCGGCCTTCTATTCCAAGGCACAGCTGCGGCTCGATACCAGCGCCCAGCCCCTGGAGCCCACCTTTCAGGCACTGCGCGCCATGGTGCGCAACCTGCTGAACCTCTCTGCGTGAAATTGATGTGAATTAAAGTGCTTGACTTGGATTAAATACATGCACTATTATTCGTGCATCTATCCAAACAACTGCATTTTTTTACATCCCTGTGAGGAGCCCCATGACTACCGCCTCTGCACCCCGCGTTGAATACCAGACCAGCCCGTCCCAGTACAAACACATCAAACTGGGCTTTAACGGCCCGGTGGCCACCCTGGCCGTGGACATCGACGAGAACGCCGGCCTGCGCCCTGGCTACAAACTCAAGCTCAACAGCTACGACCTGGGCGTGGACATTGAACTCAACGACGCCATCGGCCGCATCCGCTTTGAACATCCCGAAGTGCGCACGGTCGTGGTCACCAGCGCCAAGGAGAAAGTGTTCTGCTCCGGCGCCAACATCTTCATGCTGGGCGTTTCCAGCCACGCCTGGAAAGTGAACTTCTGCAAGTTCACCAACGAAACCCGCAACGGCCTGGAAGATTCCTCCAAGCACAGCGGCCTGAAATTCCTGGCCGCGGTGAACGGCGCCTGCGCTGGCGGGGGCTACGAGCTGGCCCTGGCCTGCGACGAAATCCTGCTGGTGGACGACCGCTCCAGCGCGGTGAGCCTGCCCGAAGTGCCGTTGCTGGGCGTGCTGCCCGGCACCGGCGGCCTGACCCGCGTCACCGACAAGCGCCATGTGCGCCATGACCTGGCCGACATCTTCTGCACCAGTGCCGAAGGCGTGCGCGGCCAGAAGGCCAAAGACTGGCGTCTGGTGGACGACATTGCCAAGCCCGCAGTGTTTGCCGCCAAGGTGCAGGAACGTGCCCTGCAACTGGCCGCCCAGAGCGACCGCCCCGCAGATGGCAAAGGCGTAGCCCTCACACCCTTGAACCGCACTGTCGAAGCCGCTGCCCTGCGTTACAGCCACGTCACGGTTGAGATTGACCGCGCCAAGCGCACCGCCACTTTCACCGTGAAGGCCCCCACCGGCACGCAGCCCACCGATGTGGCTGGCATTGAAGCCGCAGGTAGCAACTGGTACCCGCTGGCCATGGCACGCGAACTGGAAGACGCCATTCTGCAAATGCGCACCAACGAGCTCGACATTGGCGTCTGGCTGATCAAGACCCAGGGCGACGCCGCTGCGGTGCTGGCCATGGACGCCACCCTGGCAGCCCACCAGAACCACTGGCTGGTGCGCGAAACCATCGGCCTGCTGCGCCGCACCTTCAGCCGCCTGGACGTGTCTTCCCGCAGTCTGTTTGCCTTGATCGAAGCCGGATCCTGCTTTGCGGGCACCCTGCTGGAACTGGCCCTGGCCTGCGACCGCAGTTACCAGCTCATGCTGCCCGACGACGCAGCCGCTTCGCCCAAGATTACGGTGGACGACACCAACTTTGGCTTCTATCCCATGGTCACGGAGCAGAGCCGCCTGCAGCGCCGCTTCTACAGCGAACAGCCTGCGCTGGACGCGGTGCGCGCCCAGGCTGGCAAGGCACTCGACGCCGACGCCGCTTTTGCACTGGGACTGGTGACCTCCAACCCCGACGACATTGACTGGGCCGACGAAGTGCGCATTGCCATTGAAGAGCGTGTGTCCATGTCCCCTGATGCACTGACCGGTATGGAAGCCAATCTGCGCTTCAACGGCCCCGAGAACATGTTCACCCGCGTGTTTGGTCGCCTCACCGCCTGGCAGAACTGGATCTTCCAGCGCCCCAACGCGGTGGGCGAGTTTGGCGCGCTCAAGGTCTACGGCAAAGGCGTTAAATCGGTGTTCGACTGGAATCGCGTCTAAGTTTTCTTCGTTGTGCGATGCGGGTCCGGGTGGCGCATCGCAACCAAAATTTTTCCACCAACAACGTATTGATTGATTCTTAGGAGACTTCCATGTCCACCATCAACTACAGCGACAAGATCCCCAATAACGTCAACCTCAGCGAAGACCGTACCCTGCAGCGCGCGCTGGAACAATGGCAGCCGAACTACCTGCAATGGTGGGGCGATATGGGTCCGGACGACTCACAGAACTTTGATGTGTACCTGCGCACTGCCGTCAGCGTCGACCCCCAAGGCTGGGCCCAGTTCGGCCATGTGAAGATGCCCGACTACCGTTGGGGCATCTTTTTGAACCCGGCTGAAAAAGACCGCAAGATTCACTTCGGCGACCACAAGGGCGAGGACGCTTGGCAAGACGTGCCCGGTGAATACCGCGCCAACCTGCGCCGCATCATCGTGACGCAAGGCGACACCGAGCCCGCATCGGTGGAGCAGCAGCGCCACCTGGGCCTGACCGCGCCCAGCCAGTACGACCTGCGCAACCTGTTCCAGGTCAACGTGGAAGAAGGTCGCCACCTGTGGGCCATGGTCTATTTGCTGCACAAGTACTTTGGCCGCGATGGCCGCGAGGAAGGCGAAGCCCTGCTCGAGCGCCGCTCGGGCCAGGAAGACAACCCCCGCATCCTGCAGGCCTTCAATGAAGAAACGCCGGACTGGTTGAGCTTCTTCATGTTCACCTACTTCACCGACCGCGACGGCAAGTTCCAGTTGTGCGCCCTGGCCGAGTCCAGCTTCGACCCGCTGGCCCGCACCACCAAGTTCATGCTGACCGAAGAGGCACACCACATGTTTGTGGGCGAGTCCGGCATCAGCCGCGTGATCAGCCGCACCTGCGCTGCGATGAACGAGCTCAAGACCGACGATGTGACCAAGCTGCGCGCCGCCGGCGTGATCGACCTGCCCACGCTGCAGCGCTACCTGAACTTCCACTTCAGCGTCACCATCGACCTGTTTGGCGCCGACGAGTCCAGCAACGCCGCCACCTTCTACACCACCGGCCTCAAAGGCCGTTTCGAAGAGGGCAAGCGCAACGACGACCACATGCTCAAGGGCCAGACCTACAAGGTACTGGCCGTGCAGGGCAACCAGCTGGTCGAGCGCGAAGTGCCGATGCTCAACGCCCTGAACGAAGTGCTGCGCGACGACTACATCAAGGACTCCATCGGTGGCGTCGAGCGCTGGAACAAGGTCATAGAGAAGGCCGGCATTCCGTTCCGCCTGAAAACCCCGCACAAGGCCTTCCACCGCAACATCGGCACCCTGGCCGGCGTGAAGGTGGCCCCGGATGGCCGCGTGGTGTCCGAAGCCGAATGGAAAGCCAATGTGGACAACTGGCTGCCCTCCGGCGCCGACCGCGCTTTTGTAGCCAGCCTGATGGGCCGCGTAGTGGAACCCGGCAAGTTTGCCAACTGGATTGCGCCCCCGGTGATGGGCATCAACCGCCAGCCAGTGGATTTTGAGTACGTCCGGTTCAATTGATCTTGCGTAACGCTGCGGCTTTTGCTGAGCTCGCAGCGGGGCAGGAGTATGTACCTCCGCTCATGTCTCCCGCAGAGGGCGTTGCCCTCTGCTCCTCCTTTACTTCGCTGCGGCACACACCCCTGCCCCGCTGCTGCGAACGGTATTGCTTGCAGACAACTCCACACGCTACGTAAGATCTGGTGGGTTGGGTGTTCTGCAAAGTGAGGTAAAGGAGGAGGCCGAAGGCCGGGGGACACGAACGGCGCAGAACACCCAAGCCGCCAGATCCTGAGCCAATGCAGGCTAACCTTTGAACACAACGCAGGCTGCAAAAACAGAGAGACATGACCATGCCAGAAGCCGTCATCAAGCAACACCTGATCGACCCCGAAATCTGCATTCGCTGCAACACCTGCGAAGCTATCTGCCCAGTCGGCGCCATCACGCATGACTCGCGTAACTACGTGGTCAAGGCCGAGGTGTGCAACCTGTGCATGGCCTGCATTTCACCCTGCCCCACCGGCTCCATCGACAACTGGCGCACCATGCCGCTGGTACGCGCCTACTCGATCGAAGACCAGTTCAGCTGGGACGAACTGCCAGCCGAACTCAGCGCAGAACAGCTGGCCGAACAAGGCATTTCCGAAGCCCAGGTTGCCCAGACGGAAGCAGCTCCAGCCGCCAGCGCCGACCCCACGGGCGAGACGGCATTCAACTCGGCAGCCTTTGGCGCCACCGTGCCGCCCTGGTCGGCGGCCCATGCCTACACCAACCTCTATGGCCCCAAGGCTGCAGAGAAGTGTGTCACTGCCACGGTGGTGGGCAATGTGCGCGTCACCGAAGTCGGCGCCACGCAAGGCAGCGACTACGACACGCACCACATCATGCTGGACTTTGGCGCCATGCCCTTCCCGGTCCTTGAAGGCCAGTCCATCGGCATCATCCCGCCTGGACAGGATGACTCGGGTCGTACGCACCATGCACGCCAGTACTCGATTGCCAGCCCCCGCAACGGCGAGCGCCCCGGCTACAACAACCTGTCGCTGACCGTCAAACGCGTGCTGGAAGACCACCAGGGCAAGCCGGTGCGCGGTGTGGGGTCCAACTACATGTGCGACCTGAAGATCGGCGACAAGGTGCAGGTGATCGGCCCGTTCGGCAGCAGCTTCCTGATGCCCAACCACCCGCGCTCCAACATCGTGATGATCTGCACCGGCACCGGCAGCGCCCCCATGCGCGCCATGACCGAATGGCGCCGCCGCCTGCGCGCCTCGGGAAAATTCGAAGGTGGCAAGCTCATGCTGTTCTTCGGTGCGCGCACCCAGCAGGAGCTGCCCTACTTTGGCCCGCTGCAGAACCTGCCCAAAGACTTCATCGACATCAACTTCGCGTTCTCACGCACCCCCAACCAGCCCAAGCGCTATGTGCAGGACCTGATGCGCGAACGCGCCGCCGATCTGGCGCCGTTACTGAATGACGCCAACACCTACTTTTATGTGTGTGGTTTGAAGAGCATGGAAGAAGG
>CAUJJV010000287.1 GCA_963205375.1 Pseudomonadota bacterium | reverse complement strand
AGCTGGGCTTACAAGAATGGTGAAAAAGCCGCGGCAGATCTGGACTATGTGCCCATGCCCAAGCCCGTGATTGCTGCCATTGAGAAAGCCTGGGGCGAAATCAAGGATGCTTCTGGCAAGCCTGTCGCCTTCAAGTAAATCGAGGACGTCCCCATGTCATCCATTCTTTCGCATGGGGATTCCCCGGCTCCGTTTCCTGTCAACCAGCCCGTACGCGCCATGACCCAACCCCCTCCTGTCAAAAGAGCCCGATCTGGCCCCATGGCTGACCGTATTTTTGGCTGGCTGGCCAAGAGTGCTGCGCTGCTGACATTGGCGCTGCTGTTTGCCATTTTGCTGTCTTTGACGATCAGTGCATGGCCTGCCATCAGCAAATACGGACTGGGTTTTCTGACCAGTACCAAATGGGACCCAGTCCAGGAAGAATTTGGCGGTCTCGTGATGATTTACGGCACCATTGCCACGTCCGTCATTGCGCTGTTGATCGCTGTGCCCGTCAGTTTTGGTATCGCATTGTTCCTGACAGAGTTGTCGCCGGCCTGGCTGAAACGCCCATTGGGGACCGCGATTGAGTTACTGGCTGCGGTGCCATCCATCGTGTATGGCATGTGGGGTCTTCTGGTGTTTGGCCCGGTACTGGCGACTTATGTGCAGCAGCCCTTGCAGGAGGCACTGACGGGCATACCGTATTTGGGTGCTTTCGTATCCGGCCCGCCCGTGGGTATTGGAATACTGTCCGCCGGCATCATCCTAGCGATCATGATCATTCCCTTCATCTCTGCCGTCATGCGTGATGTGTTCGAAGTGACTCCGCCGCTGCTCAAGGAATCTGCCTATGGGCTGGGTGCGACGACATGGGAAGTGGTCTCCAAGGTGGTTCTGCCTTACACCAAGACGGGCGTCATTGGCGGCATCATGCTGGGCTTGGGGCGAGCCATTGGGGAGACCATGGCTGTCACTTTTGTCATCGGCAACTTCAACCAGCTGGATTCCCTGAGCCTGTTTCAAGCGGCCAACAGTATCACTTCGGCACTGGCCAATGAATTTGCCGAGGCGGGTGAGGGTCTGCACCAGGCCTCCCTGATGTACCTCGGATTGGTACTGTTCTTCATCACATTTGTCGTTCTGTCACTGTCCAAGCTGTTGCTGTCGCAGTTGCGCAAGAGCGAAGGAGCCAAGACATGAGTACCGTTGCCGCAACAAACCATGCCGCACGCGCGGCGAAATTCGCGCAGCGCAAGCGGGTCAACGTCATAGCAACTACGCTGGCGCTTGGTGCCATGGCGTTTGGTCTTTTCTGGTTGTTCTGGATCCTGTGGGAAACCATTCGTCTGGGCTTCGAAGGGATGACTTTCGCAACGTTGACACAGATGACACCTCCGCCCAATGAAGAGGGTGGCCTGGCCAATGCGATTTATGGCTCGTTTTTGATGGTGTTATTGGCCACGTTCGTAGGTACCCCCATCGGAATCATGGCCGGTATTTACCTGGCCGAATTTGATACCAAGAGCTGGATTGCTTCCACAACCCGCTTTGTGAACGACATTCTGCTGTCGGCACCGTCCATCGTGGTGGGACTGTTTGTCTATTCTGTCGTGGTGTCGCGCTTCAAGTCGTTTTCAGGCTATGCAGGTATCCTGGCACTGGCATTGATCGTCATTCCTGTGGTCATCCGCACGACGGAAAATATGCTCCAACTGGTGCCGGCAGGTCTGCGCGAAGCGGCATATGCACTGGGCGCACCCAAGTGGAAAGTGATTCTGAGTATCACGCTCAAGTCCGCACGTGCGGGCGTTATTACCGGCGTGCTGCTGGCAGTGGCCCGCATCGCGGGCGAGACGGCACCGCTGCTGTTCACAGCATTGAGTAACCAGTTCTGGACCTCCAGTCTGAGCGAGCCCATGGCCAGTCTACCGGTCACGATTTTCAAATTCGCCATGAGCCCCTATGAGAACTGGCAGAAGCTTGCCTGGGCAGGTGTATTTCTTATCACCCTTGCCGTGCTTGCACTCAACATCCTGGCGCGTGTGCTTACACGCAACAAAGGCTGATTGGCATCTGTACCTATAACTTCCCATATTCCTATGCAAACCACCATCACAGCGCCAGAGAAGACCAAAATTTCGGTCAAGGACCTGAACTTCTACTACGGAAAGTTCCATGCGCTCAAAGGCATCAATCTGGATATTCCGGAGAACAAGGTCACGGCTTTCATCGGTCCATCCGGCTGTGGCAAATCGACATTGCTGCGCGTATTCAACCGCATGTTCGAGCTGTATCCCGAACAGCGCGCCCAGGGACAGATACTGCTCGATGGCGAGAACCTGCTGACCAGCAAGGAAGACGTTGCCCTCTTGCGTGCCAAAGTCGGCATGGTGTTCCAGAAGCCCACGCCGTTCCCGATGTCCATCTACGACAACATTGCCTTTGGTGTGAAGCTCTTTGAAAACCTCAACGCCACGGATATGGAAGAGCGGGTGGAGTGGGCGTTGCGCAAATCAGCGCTGTGGACCGAGGTCAAGGACAAGCTTCACCAGAGTGGTAGCAGCCTGTCTGGCGGACAGCAGCAGCGTTTGTGCATCGCGCGAGGAATTGCCATCAAGCCGGAAGTGCTTCTGCTGGACGAGCCATGCTCGGCATTGGACCCGATCTCGACGGCCAAAGTGGAAGAGCTGATTGTGGAACTCAAGGAAGACTACACGGTGGTCATCGTGACGCACAACATGCAGCAGGCGGCCCGCTGCAGTGACTACACCGCCTACATGTATCTGGGCGATCTGGTGGAGTTTGGATCTACAGAGCAGATGTTCTTCAAGCCCACGCGCAAAGAGACAGAAGACTACATTACAGGCCGTTTCGGCTAAGGAGAGGACCACATGCCCGATAAACATCTATCTACTCAGTTTGATTCTGAGCTCACCTCGGTTTCCAGCCGTGTCATGGAGTTGGGTGGTCTGGTCGAATCCCAGATTCGCCAGGCAATCTACGCTTTGTCGCAGTTCAGTGTTGAAGTTGCGAATGAAGTGTCCGCGAACGAGGCGCGTGTCAATGCCATGGAAGTGGAGATTGACCATCTGTTGTCATCCATCATTGCCCGCCGCCAGCCGACGGCGCGTGACCTGCGCTTGTTGATCGCCATTTCCAAAACCACTGCCAATCTGGAGCGTGTGGGGGATGAAGCGGAAAAGATTGCCCGCATGGTGCGTAGCATCATCCAAAGCGGCGCACCGCGCTCTTTGCCTTCACTGGAGTTGCGCGTGGCATCCGATCTGGCGTCGGGTTTGTTGAACAAGGCGCTCGATGCCTTTGCCCGCTTGGATGTCAATGCGGCTGTGTCCATCCTCAAGGAAGATGATCTGATTGATGCCGAGTTTGACGGATTTGTCCGAAAGCTCGTCACTTACATGATGGAAGACCCGCGCATGATCTCTCCCAGCCTGGATCTGCTGTTCCTGGCCAAGGCCATTGAGCGCATTGGGGACCACGCCAAGAACATCGCCGAGTTCATCATCTATGTGGTAAAGGGCGAAGATGTACGCCACTCCAGTATGGAAAAAATTGAGTCGGTGGTGAAATGAGAAACATGCCTGCCGTACTGGTGGTGGAAGATGAACCGGCCATCGCCGAGCTTGTCGCCGTCAACCTGCGGCACAACGGTTTTCGAACAACCTGGGCCATGGACAGTGCCAGCGCCCAGCGCGAAATCGATGCTGGAGTGCCCGACCTGATCTTGCTGGACTGGATGCTTCCGGGTGAAAGTGGGCTGGTGCTGGCCAAGCGTTGGCGCACGCACCCGCGTACCAAGGACGTGCCTATCATCATGCTGACAGCGCGTGGAGACGAGTCTGATCGCGTGGCTGGGCTGGATGCCGGCGCGGATGATTACATCGCCAAGCCGTTCTCCACCAAGGAGCTGCTGGCCCGCGTGCGTGCAGTGCTGCGCCGCAGGGCGCCCGAACCGGTAGGGGAGTCCGTGAAAGTGGGCGAGCTTATGCTGGATCCGGCGACACACCGGGTGACGTTTGGTGCACAGCCTTTGAAACTGGGACCCACCGAGTTCAAGCTCCTGCATTTCATGATGGGAAGCGCGGAGCGCGTGCATAGCCGAGCCAATCTGCTGGACAAGGTATGGGGCGACCATGTGTACATTGAGGAGCGCACCGTGGATGTCCATGTCAAACGCCTGCGTGAGGCAATGGCCGGAGCTGGCTGCATGATTGAAACCGTGCGGGGTGCTGGTTACCGTTTGACTGCACGCCCGGAGAGTGTGGTTACCCAATCGGAAAAAGCCGGAGCCTGAATCGTTCAGAATTAGCGCATGTTCTGGCGAATCGTATCGTTTGTATTGTGTCAGGCCATCCCGGCCGCGGCGGGGTGGTTTCTGGTTGACGCAGGGCATCGCCCTGTTGCCGCGATTGTTTTGGCATTGCTGGGCACTTACGTGTGGCTGGTTCTGGATGCCTTGCGTGGCTTGCGGCTTTTGCACTGGTTGCGCTCGGGAAATACGGCCGAGATTCCTTTGGGCAATGGTCTTTGGGGTGAGGTGTTTGATCGCATACGCAAGCTGGTGCGCACCAAGGACCGGGCGCTAGGGGAGAGCGAGGGCCGACTGCAGGAGTTTCTTGCGGCATTGCAGGCCTCGCCCAACGGTGTGGTCCTGCTGGATGCGGACGGGCGGATTGAATGGTTCAACCAGACGGCGGCATCCCATTTTGGCTTTGATGTGCAGCGGGATCTGCTGCAGCATTTTGGCAATCTGGTGCGCGATCCGGGTTTCGCCAATTACTTCGCCACCAGAAATTTCGGCACTGATGTGGTTATGCCGGGGCGGGAGCACTCGGGGGCCAAACCTGTCAAGCTGTCGGTACACATGCACCCCTATGGGGAAGGGCGCAGTTTGCTGCTGTCGCGCGATATCACTGCGGTTGAGCAGGCAGAGGCGATGCGCCGTGACTTTGTGGCCAATGTCTCCCATGAAATTCGCACACCACTGACGGTGCTGGCGGGTTTTGTTGAAACCATGCAGTCCCTTCCGCTGCAGCCACAGGAACGGGAGCAATATCTGGGCTTGATGGCACAGCAGGCCCAGCGCATGCAGACCCTGGTGAGCGATTTGCTGATGCTGTCGCGACTGGAAGGCAGTCCACTGCCTCCTGCCCATGATTGGGTGTCGTTGAATACGCTGATGGCCCAATGCCAGCAGGAGGCACACGACTTTTCTGCGGTGTTGTGGAAGCAGCCACAGTCCATTCATTTTGAATGGGATGAAGGTACTGAAATCGCAGGGTCCCTGTCCGAGCTGCACAGTGCCATGTTCAACCTGATCGGCAATGCCATACGCTACACCCCGATGGACAAAGCTATCCAGGTCAGCTGGCACAACTCGCTCGACGGTGGCGGGGTATTCAGGGTGAAAGATCACGGCCAGGGCATTGCACCGGAGCATCTGCCACGGTTGACCGAGCGGTTTTATCGCGTTGACAGAAGCCGGTCCCGTGAAACGGGTGGTACCGGTTTGGGGCTGGCGATTGTGAAACACGTGACCCAACGCCACGGAGCCGAGTTGGGAATTGAAAGCGTGCCGGGATCAGGTTCCACCTTCAGCATCACGTTCCCTGCTGTTCGTGTGCGCCGGGTGCGGACGCCTGCACCAACAGACACATTGTTCAGCGTTGTTTGAAGACCAGCACGGACTGGTTGCCATCGGTGGGGTGGTTGATGGGAACCACCAGGTTCCATTGGCTGTTGTCCAACTGGGCCGGCGGTGCCATATCGGGTCCCGGTTCTGCCAGCAGCCAGGGGCAGGTCGGTGTAGTTTGTGCGGGGCGGAGCTGGAGGTTGCCATAGAACTGGAAGGCTGCGATCTGTCCCTGGCTCAGACCCATGGTTTCCACGCAGGCAACAGGTTCCAGCTGGGCGGTCGTCCGTTCCACCAGGATTTTGTACCCCTGCGCGTAGTTGAGCAGAGGCATCCACAGGGTCATGAGCAGCAGCCAGCAGAGTGCAGCGCCGCCCGCAGGCAGCACCAGGCTCTTCCAGATGGCTGCGCGGTGGCGCCCCACGCGCCAATGCACCAGCCAGGCCCATACCACGGTGGCCGCCAATGCAATGCCGAATACAGGCAATGAAAACCCGGGTTCGAACCCCGGTGCAAGGCGCGCCACGTTGGCCGCGGGCTGGCTGGGTACGCCGGTTTGCATGGCAATCCAGACTACCCAGATGATGAACGCACAGCCCGAGAAAAAGAGCAGGGTGAACCAGTCAATCAGCGCCGCCACCTGGCGCTGGAGTGTGGGCAGAGCAAATGCCGCCAGGGTGGCCAGTGCAGGCAATGCCAGCAGGAGTGTTCTGTCAGACGAGCCAGTCGTCAGCGTGGCAGCAACCGTCACACCGCACAGCCATGCGGGCAGTGCCAGGTGCCGGCTGATATTCCGGCTGAAAAGCTGATGGCGCCAACGCCAGAGGGTCCACAAAGCCAATGGCCATGCGGGCCAGGTAAACCAGACCAGCAGCTGGGCGTAGCCATTCCAGTCGGCCCAGGTGGCGTGAGGCAGCTCCACTTTCCAGCGCCACAGATTCAGGACTGCTGCTGTGGTCGCCGCGATGGCAGTGATCAGCAGGATGGCCATGCCTTCCAGGCGAATGCGCGGTACGGGGCGTGCCTCATCAACTTCCCTGGAGTGGTCCATCAGATGGATGATGCCCGCACCTGCACCCCACAACGCGGCGATGGCTGGTGCACCCGATAGCGCCATGCCTACCAGCCCCAATGCAATGGAGAGGCTGGGTATCCACTGGTGGTAGGGCAATGCGCCAATGCCGTAATAAAACAACGCAGCACAACCGAGTTGTGCCAAGGCGGGGGTAGTCTCGTGCGACAGCTGTGCCAACCCCAGGCAGGCGATCAGGGCCAGCAGGGCACCATCGGCCATGGAGCGTGCATAGTCTTTGGGCTGGGCCTCACCACCGAACGCAAATGCCACCGGTTGAGCCTTGGGGCTGCGACCCAGGTAATAGGTGCCGTACCAGGTTGCTACCAGCGTCAGGGTCAGCAGCAGGCCATATGGAATACGTGCAGCAAAGTCCGTATCCATCCACCCGGGGGCCAGTCGCATAGCCCAGGCGCCCAGCCAGTAGGGGAGCAGGGCGGGGTTCTCCAGGGACATACCCATCAGGGTGGGTGACCACCAGGAACTAGTCCCTTGCAGGAGTTCGGCCATCACCCCCAGGCCCGCCATGTCGGCACTCTTCCAGGCGTCCCGTCCGAAGAATCCGGGAAGCACGTAAGCCATGCAGAACAGCACCAGTGCGATGCGGGGCAGGCGTCTTGCTGCTGCCTGGGAGACGATGGCGGGGTTGGGATGGTTCACTGGACGGGGCTGGGACTGGTCAAAAAAAAAGCAGCTCGGAACTCCGGGCTGCTTCTGATTGCGGACTCAGGTCACGACCTGAAGCCGGCTTATTTGGCTGCGGTTTTGCCGAAACGGTTGCGGAATTTCTCCACACGGCCGCCCATATTGTCCACGGACTTCTGGGTACCGGTGTAGAAAGGGTGCGACTCGCTGGTCGTGTCGAGCTTGAAGAGGGGCAGCTTGCGGCCGTCTTCCATGTCGATCATTTCCTTGGTGTTGGCGCAGGAACGTGTCACGAACTTGAATCCGTTGGACATGTCCTGGAAGCACACTTCGCGGTAATTGGGGTGAATGCCTTCTTTCATATCTTCTCCATCAGTTGCGTCAGCCGCGCCAGCCTATCCGGCGTACTTTTCGCGAAACCATCAATTATAGCCTAGCCACCACGGCGCATCATTTCAAAGAATTCGCCATTGGTCTTGGTCGCACGCATTTGCTTGAGCACCATTTCCATGGACTCGATTTCGTCCATGTTGTAGAGGAACTGGCGCAGGATGCGGGTTTTCTGCAAGATTTCAGGCTGCAGCAGCAACTCTTCACGGCGGGTACCGCTGCGGTTGAGCTGGATGGACGGGAAAATGCGCTTTTCGTACAGGCGGCGGTCCAGGTGAACTTCACTGTTGCCGGTGCCCTTGAATTCTTCAAAGATCACTTCGTCCATGCGGCTGCCAGTGTCGATCAGGGCCGTGGCAATGATGGTCAGGCTGCCGCCTTCTTCCACGTTGCGGGCGGCGCCGAGAAAGCGCTTGGGACGCTGCAGGGCGTTGGCGTCCACGCCGCCGGTCAGCACTTTGCCAGACGAGGGCACCACGTTGTTGTAGGCACGGGCCAGGCGGGTGATGGAGTCCAGGAGGATCACCACGTCTTTTTTCAACTCCACCAGGCGCTTGGCGCGTTCGATCACCATTTCGGCCACGTGCACGTGGCGGGCAGCGGGCTCATCGAAAGTGGAGGCAATCACCTCGCCCTTGACGGTGCGCTGCATTTCGGTGACTTCTTCCGGACGCTCGTCTACCAGCAGCACCATCATGTAGCTGTCAGGGTAATTGGCAGAAATCGCGTGGGCGATGTGCTGCATCATCACGGTCTTGCCGCTCTTGGGCGGGGCGACCAGCAGGGCGCGCTGGCCCTTACCGATGGGGGCAATGATGTCGATCACACGGCCAGTGATGTTCTCTTCGGTTTTGACGCCTTCACGCTCCAGCTTCATCTGTTCCTTGGGGAACAGGGGAGTCAAGTTCTCGAACATGACCTTGTGCTTGTTGCCTTCGGGTGGTCCGCCATTGACCTTGTCCAGCTTGTTCAATGCGAAATAGCGCTCGCCATCCTTGGGGGTGCGTACTTCACCTTCGATCATGTCGCCAGTGTGCAGGTTGAACCGGCGCACCTGGCTGGGGCTGATGTAAATGTCGTCGGTGCTGGCGGTGTAGCTGGTGTCGGGACTACGCAAAAAACCAAAGCCGTCGGGCAGGATTTCCAGTACACCGTCGGCAATGATCTGCTCGCCCGCACGTGCGCGCTTTTTGATGATGGAAAACATCAGCTCCTGCTTGCGCATGCGGCCGGTGTTTTCAATTTCTAGTTCTTCGGCTTGCTTGAGGACTTCAGACACGTGCAGTGCCTTGAGTTCGTTTAAGTGCATGGAATGTGTCCCGTTGGGGGAGTTGACCGAAATATCGGAAGTTGGCGAAAAATCAGGGGGATGGGGGTGAGGCAAGACCGGTAACTGGCCTCTGCGTTCTGAACCGTGGATTGGAACCGGCCTTTTGCTAAGGCCGGTGAACTTGGCGGATTATGACAGGAAAAGGCGACCGTGCGGCAGCGGCACGGTCGCAGGCCGAATTCAGGCCAGTTGCTGGTCGATAAAGGCGGTCAGCTGGGCCTTGCTCATGGCGCCCACTTTGGTAGCGGCGAGTTGTCCACCCTTGAACAGCATCAGGGTGGGAATGCCACGGATACCAAACTTGGCAGGGATGTCGCGGTTTTCATCGACATTCATCTTGGCGATCTGCAGTTTGCCCTGGTAAGTGGTGGACACTTCGTCCAGGATGGGCGCGATCATCTTGCAGGGTCCGCACCACTCAGCCCAGTAGTCCACCAGGATTGGTTGTTCGGATTGCAGTACGTCTGCTTCAAAAGTGGCATCGGTAACGTGTTTGATGAGCTCGCTGGCCATGGTATTTCCTTTGGGAGTTTGCATAAGAGCTAAAGTTGCGGCATTGTGACAGAAACCAAGTACCCCGTTGGCACCGAGCCTTCTATCGGCGACATAGCTAAAAACGATGCATCTGGCGGCCTACGGGCCTTCAGCTACGGGGCGCAGCACCCTGCCGTAGCACTCTGGGTGCATCCCCAGACAGGCCTGTTTGCCCGGCTCGCGGCAGAGATGGACCGACGGGCAGCGCATCCGGCGCGCACCGTGGTGTTGCTTCCTTACGCACAGCTTCTTCCCTTGGCCAATCGCCTCTGGTTGCAGCATGGCTCCGATGGATTCGCGCCGCGCTTCGAGACCAGCATGAACTGGTGCACGGCGCTGGGCGGGTACGCGCGCCAGGCTACGGATATAACGTTCGATATGGGCCTGGATCACCTCACAGCCCAGGCCATGCTGGCCGCAGCGGGATTGGGCGCGCAGCAGGATGCGCTGGCCGGTCTGCTGGTGCAGGCTGCCTGGCAACTGGCGCCGCTGGCTGCAGCAGCCGGGCCAGACCAGCGGGCGCTGTGGGCGGATGGGGCGCGCCAGGCAGTGTTGACGGGCGTGGCTGGCAATGCCGCATTGCAGTGGGAAGTGGCTGTCGCCAAGGTGGCAGTCGAATGGGTAGCCATCTCCGGATATCCGGGTGACGTGCTGTTTGCACCGCAGGTCCGGGCGGGGGTGGATTGTCTGGTGGTTGTGGAAGGCCTGGCCCCCGACCCGATGACCGAAGGGTTGCGTCGCGTCTGGGGCGAGAAACTGGTGGCGTTGCCGCTGGCTCAGGGAACTCCAGTGTTACTCGGGGGCGGTGATGCCGGCCACACATTCCTGCATGCCTGTCTGGATGCGGAGGAGGAAGCACAGCGCAGCGCCGCCTGTGCACTGGCCCATATTGCGCAAGGGCGGTTTCCGGTGGCCCTGGTGTCGTCAGACCGGGCACTGACCCGACGGGTGCGGGCCATGTTGGAGGACGCTGGTGTGGCCATGCGGGACGAAAACGGCTGGAAACTTTCGACCAGCCGGGTCGCAGCCAGCGTCATGACGCTGCTGCGCGCCGCGCAGTGGAATGCGTCCTCCGATGCCGTGCTCGAATGGGCCAAGGTGGTGCCAGCGTTCTCAGGCACGGTGGATGCGCTGGAGGCCGCTGTGCGGGATGCGGCGATTCGGGATTGGTCCGCCGTCGCTATAGCGCCCGCAATGAGTCAAAGAGCGGAGCTGTTGGCTACTTGTACTGCCATCGATACCGTGCGTGACCGATTCAAGGGACGGCGCACGCTGGCAGCCTGGCTGCAGGCCCTGGCCAGTGCTTTGCAGGAGTGTGCACTTTGGGATGCCATGGCCGGAGATGACGTGGGCGCCAAGGTGCTGGCCTGCCTGCAGCTGGAGCCCGCGAACCCGCAGGAGTGGAGCCGTCTGAAGGAGGGGGCGTTGTGGGCAGGTGCCCGCATGGATTTGGGCGCGTTCACCCGCTGGGTCAATCAGGCCCTTGAAGGTGCCAGCTTCCAGCCGGCCTATCCGGCGGAAGAGCAAGTGGTCATCCTGCCGATGAGCCAGATGCTGGGACGACCCTTCGCGGCCTGCGTTCTGGCGGGGTGCGACGAGGTGCGCCTCAACCCAGGTGTGGAGCCGCCCGGTGGCTGGACCGCAGCGCAGCGCGCTGCACTGGGGTTGCCATCCCGCGACGCGCTGGAAGCGCTGATGCATGCCACCTGGACGCAGGCGTTGCAGACGCCAGTGTGTGATGTGCTGTGGCGCACCAGCGATGACGCCGGTGAGACGTTACTGCCCAGCAGCCTGGTTCAACTGCTGCAGGCCGCGGCTGGGGATGCGGCGCAAGGGGGGATCGATCCGCGTCTGGAGCGCACGGTGCCCATCGTGCCCGTGCTTCCACCGCAACCCGTGGGCGCTGCGCTGCCGGTCAAGCACCTCTCGGCCAGTGCCTACGAGGATATGCGCCAGTGCCCGTACCGTTTCTTTGCCCTGCGGCAGTTGGGTTTGAAAACCGTGGACGAGCTCGATGGGGAGGTGGACAAGCGCGATTTCGGGTTGTGGCTGCATGCAGTGCTGGCGCAGTTCCATGCGGCACTGCAGTCAGCGCCCACCGAAGACGCAACCGTACGCAGCCGGATGCTCGACCAGACGGCAGAAGAAATCACCCGGTCGATGGCCTTGCCCGAAGGGGAGTTTCTACCCTTCATGGCCGCGTGGCCCCAGGTGCGCGACGGCTACCTGAAGTGGCTGACCGTGCATGAGGCCCAAGGCGCCCGCTTTGCCAGCGGCGAAACCTCCCACCGCCAGCAGGTGGGCGAAGTGCAGCTGGTGGGGCGCATCGATCGCACCGATACCTTTGCAGACGGCACGGTAATGGTGCTGGACTACAAGACCGAGCCGGTCGCGAAGTCCCGTTCGCGGGTCAAGGAGCCGCTGGAAGACACGCAGATTGCTTTTTATGCGGCACTGCTGGACGCCGACACCCTGCGGGGCGCCTACGTCAATGTGGGCGAGCGTGATGGCACAGCCATGAGCGAGCAGGAGCACCTGGTGGAAGCGCGTGATGCCCTGTTGGAAGGAATTCAGGTGGACATGCAGCGCATTCGTGACGGTGCGCCATTGCCTGCGCTGGGGGATGCGGGGGCGTGCGATTTCTGCCAGGCCCGTGGCATGTGCCGCAAGGATTTCTGGAGCGTTCCATGAGTGCGGTGCATCCGTTCCCCGCAGCGGCGCACGCAGCTTTTGAGCACAACGGCGTGGTGGTGGCCCGTGAACAGTTTTACGCCATCGCCTGCGATCCGCGGCGCAGTGTGGCGGTGGAGGCGTGCGCTGGTGCAGGCAAGACCTGGATGCTGGTGTCGCGCATGGTGCGTGCCTTGCTGGACGGTTGCGTGCCGCAGGACATTCTGGCCATCACCTTCACCAAGAAAGCAGCTGGCGAGATGCGCCAGCGCTTGCAGCAATGGCTGGCCGAGTTTGCCCATGCCGATGATGCGACGCTGCGCGACGCCCTGAAGGTGCGCGGACTGGTGCAGGACGCGACCGATGCGCAGCTGCAGGACCTGCGTGCCTTGCATGCCAAGCTGTTGCGCAACGGGCGCCCCGTGCAGATCCGCACTTTCCACAGCTGGTTTGCCGCCCTGCTGCGCAGTGCGCCGCTGGCAGTGCTGGACGCCATGGGCTTGCCTACGCAATACGAGCTGCTGGAGAACGATGCCCAGGCAGTGGCCCAGGTCTGGCGGCGGTTTCAGACCCGTGCGGTGCAGGATTCCGATGCGCGTGCGGATTACATGGCTGCCGTTGCCGCGTATGGCCGACACCAGACCCACAAGGCGCTGGAGTCGGCGCTGTCCAAGCGCGTGGAGTTTGCGCTGGCCGATGCGCATGGTGTGGTGGCGTCCTCGATAGCGCACTTTGCCGAGCAGTTCCCCGAATTCGATGGACTGACAGACCCGCTGCAGCGGGTCGACGCGCCCGCTGTGCGTCAGCACCTCGTCGAGACTGCCAGGGCACTGGGCGCGAGTACCCTGGTCACCTGTACCAAAGCTGCTGTGGCACTGGAGCGCGCGATGACTGACGGCGATGTACCGTCGATGTTCGATGCGCTGCTGACCCAGGCCGGAAAGCCCCGCAAGTTCTCCGACAAGCTGGCCGG
>CAUJJV010000286.1 GCA_963205375.1 Pseudomonadota bacterium | reverse complement strand
TTGAAGGCGTGTTCCGGTGCCATGGCCTGGGCCGGATCCTGCTCCCGTGTGCTGCGGGCCAGAATGACCAGGGCGTACAGCGCCGCCACGGCGCCGCCCAGCAGCAGCGGTGTGGCCATGGGTTTGAGCAATCCCGGTTGCACCATGGCAATTACCACGGCCATCTGCACGATGGTGGACACCGAGGACAGCACCGCGCCCGACACCGCAGCCCCCATGATCGCCGGGTTGCTGCTGGCTTTCTGGCCCATGGCGTGGATGGTGGCGGCACTCGACACAAAACCGGACGCAAACCCTGCAATGGGCAACCCGTATTTGGGACCGAGCCAGCGCATCGCCACATGGCCCGCCGCGCTGATGGCCATGACCACCACCACCAGCCTGGACAGGGCGTGGGGGTTGATGGCGCCAAAGGGGCCCATGTAGCGGTCGGGTGCCAGGGGCAGCACGATCAGCGCGGTGGCTGAAAACAGGATGATGTCGTGCAACTCCTGCTCGGACAGCACGCTGCGCACAAAGTGGTGGATGCGGTTGCGTGCGGCCAGCAGCAGTGCCAGGATGGCGCCGATGCCGGCGGCCAGCAGGGCGTCGCGTATGGCCAGGGCACCCAGCAGGCATGTCAGTACCAGCGCGAACTCGGTGGTCATGCCCGGATCAGTGCTGCGGGTGCGCTGGTAGGCAATCAGGGCGCCGGCACCCACCAGCAGCACGGCCACGCCCACCAGGGCCACGCCCCCCACCAGGGCGCCCACCGCCCCCAGCAGCGCGGCCACCGTGAAGGTGCGGATGCCTGCGGCACTGCGGTCCTGGGTGGAGGTCTTGCGGCGTTCCCGTTCGGCGCCAATGAGCAGGCCAATGCCGATGGCCACGCACAGCCCGATCAGGGTTGCACGTGTCTGCCACACCGGGGAGGAAAAGTCCATGCGTGGCGGTCCGGTCTAGCTGGTCGTGCGGTTGCGCGCCAGCGGGGGATTGCGGGAGAAGTACCCGACGATGCCACGCATCAGCGCATCGGCCAGACGGTTCTGGTATTCATCGCTGTTGAGCTTGGCTTCCTCGGTCGGGTTGCTGATGAAGGCAGCCTCCACCAGCACGCTGGGAATGTCCGGTGCCTTGAGCACCGCAAAAGAGGCCTGCTCCACCCGCGGCTTGTGCAGCTTGCCCACGCGGCTGATTTCACCCAGCAGGGTTTTGCCGAGTTTGAGGCTGTCGTTGATCTGCGCGGTGGTGCTCATGTCGAGCAGGGCGCGCTGCACCGTAGCGTCCTTGGCGCGCACATTGAGGCCGCCAATCAGGTCGGCCTTGTTTTCCTTGGCTGCCATCCAGCGCGCGGCACTGCTCGACGCGCCGCCCTGGCTCAGGGCAAACACGCTGGCGCCCTGCGGGTCGGGCGTGAAGAAGGCATCGGCATGCAGGCTCACAAACAGGTCGGCCTGCACCCGGCGGGCCTTCTGCACCCGCACCTGCAGGGGCACAAAGAAGTCGGCGTCGCGCGTCAGGTAGGCACGCATCGGGTTGCCCTTGACGGTGGTGGTGTTGATGCGGTCGCGCAGCAGGTGGGCCAGGCGCAGCACCACATCTTTCTCGCGGGTGCCCGCCGGTCCGATGGCGCCCGGGTCTTCGCCGCCGTGGCCTGGGTCCAGGGCGATGATGATCAGGCGTTCTGTGCCTCCAGCCCCCGTGGAACCTGCGCTAGGTGCTACAGAAGATGTAGCGCCTGGGGGTGGAGCGGCAGACCCCTTGTGGGTCTGTTGCGCAATCAGGTCGCCCAGCGGATCGGCCGCGGTTTTGGGGGCGGACGCGACGGCTGCGGGGGCGGGCGCCGTGCCCTTGAGGCGGTCGGCAATCAGTGCTTCGAGCGGGTCGACTTCTTTCTCGGGATACAGGTCAAACACCAGCCGGTGCTGGTAGGCTGCCACCGGTGTCAGGGCGAACACCTGGGGTCGGATCGGCAGCTTGAGGTCGATGACCAGACGCACCGTGGTGGGCGTGAACTGGCCCACGCGGATGCCGGCGATGTTGGGGTCGTCGGCCTTGACCTTGGCCACCAGTTCCTTGAGTGCAGGGTTCAGCGTGATGCCATCAATGTCCACCGCCAGACGCGGCGGGCTGGGAACAAAGGTCTGCCTGGCATGGAGTTCGGTGTCGGATTCGATGGTGACCCGCGAATACTCGGGCGCGGGCCATACCCTCACATTGAGGATGGTCGCGCCAAAGGCGATGTGGGGCAGGCCCAGCGCCAGCACCACGCTGCCATGCTGGAGTACGGTGCGGCGTTTCATGTGGCGCCTCCCGCCGCAGCCAGCAGGGCGGCACCGGTGGCGGTGTGGGCCGTCAATGTCACTTGCCGGGTTGCATCGTCCAGGGTGCGAATCTGCACGTCCACGTCGGCCACTGGTAGCATGGCGGCGGCTTTTTCGGGCCATTCGGCCAGTTTGAGGCCGTGGCTGGCAAAGATGTCGCGAAAGCCGGCGTCTTCCCACTCGCGCGGGTCGGTAAAGCGGTAGAAGTCGAAGTGCCAGACGTTCATTGCGGGCAGTTCGTAGGGTTCGACCACCGCATAGGTCGGGCTTTTGACACGGCCCTGCACGCCCAGCGCCTTCAGCAGGTGGCGCACCAGCGTGGTTTTGCCGGCGCCCAGGTCACCATGCAGGGCGACAAAGGCGTTGCCAATGGCAGCACTGTGCGCCCACCGCATGGCGAAGACCTGCGTGTCCGCTTCTGTGGACCAAAGCAGGGTACGCACTGCAGTTTCTACAATGGGGTGGTGACGATCAACAGCACTCAATTCGATGGCAACCAGCTGGTTTCTCAGATACAGGCCTGGGCCCGGGAACTTGGATTCTCCCAAATTGGCGTGGCCGATGTGGATTTGTCGTCGGCAGAGCCCGGTTTATTGGCCTGGCTGTCGCAAGGTTTCCACGGTGACATGGCCTATATGGCCAGCCACGGCCTCAAACGGGCCCGCCCTGCGGAGCTGGTGCCCGGCACCGTGAGCGTGCTCACGGCGCGCATGGATTACCTGCCGCGCACCATGGACGAGGGCTGGCAGGCCGTGGAGTGGAGCCGCCTGCAGCGACCGCAGGAGGGCATTGTGTCGCTGTATGCGCGCGGGCGGGACTACCACAAGGTGCTGCGCAGCCGCCTGCAGAAGCTGGCGGAAAGGATTGCCGTCGAAGTCGGGCCGCTGGGGTTTCGTGTGTTCACCGATTCGGCCCCGGTGCTCGAAGCCGAGCTGGCAGCACGCAGCGGCCAGGGCTGGCGCGGCAAACACACGCTGCTGCTCAACCGCGAGGCCGGGTCGCTTTTTTTTCTGGGCGAGATCTATCTGGACCTGCCGCTGGCCCACAGTGCACCGGTGACAGACCATTGCGGGTCCTGTGATGCCTGCATGGCGGTCTGCCCCACGCAGGCGATTGTGGCTCCCCATCGGCTGGATGCGCGGCGCTGCATCTCCTACCTGACGATTGAGCATGCTGGCGCCATTCCGCTAGAGCTGCGCCCCCTGATCGGCAACCGCATCTACGGTTGCGACGACTGCCAGCTGGTGTGTCCCTGGAACAAATTTGCGCAGCGCAGTGTCTTGGCAGATTTTGATCCGCGCGAGGGGCTGGCGGGGCAACCCCTGGTGCAACTGTTGGCCTGGACCGAAGAAGAGTTCCTGCTGCGCACCGAAGGCAGTCCGATCCGGCGTATTGGCCATGAACGCTGGCTCCGCAATGTGGCAGTAGCCCTGGGCAATGCGTTGCGGACGGCAGTCGACGCCGCTGCTGCGCAGGAACTCAGGGCCGCGCTAGCCCTACGTTCGGAGCACCCCAGTGCGCTGGTGCGGGAGCATGTGCAGTGGGCACTGGATGTGCCAGCGGGTTAGAACGCGCGCAGTACGCCCAGCGCAAACGGCAGGCTCACCATGCCCAGCAGCGTGGACAGTGTGACCAGTCCGGCCACGTAGACACCGTCATACCCCATGCGGGCCGCCAGGACATAGCAGCTCGATGCCGTGGGGAGAGCAGAAAAGGCCAGCATCACCGTGGTTTGCACGGCAGAAAGCCCAAACAGATGCGATACCCCCAGTGCCACCAGGGGCAGCAGGAAATGCCGGATGGTCAGCACCGAGACTGCCAGGGTCTTGGCCCGGGCCAGTGCACCAAACTGCATGCCGGCACCAGCAGCCATCAGACCCAGTGCCAGCGATGCAGCCCCTAGCCGGTTGACGGTGGGATCCAGCCACAGCGGAATGGTGAAGCCTGCGAGGTTGGCTACCAGGCCTGAGGCGGTCGCCAGGATCAGCGGGTTGCGGACCAGTTCACCGACAAAGCCTTTTTCACCATGGCGCGCCATCGGCCACACCGCCGCCACATTGAACAGAGGAACACAGACGCCGATCAGCACCGCAATCCACTGGATCCCCTGCGCGCCTTCCAGCCGCTCGGCCAGGGCCAGTCCGATAAACGAGTTGAAACGGAAGGCCACCTGCGCGCTGGCGGCATGGTCGCGCTGGTGCATGTGCTTGCCCATCCCGGGTAGGTAGGGCAGCACATAGGCCAGGCCAATGCCGACGAAGCCCAGCGTCCAGCCCGCACCAATCAGGTTGGAGGCCGAGCGCAGGTCCAGCGGGCTTTTGACAATCGAGTGGAACAGCAGGACCGGAAAGAGCAGGAAGTACACCAGAGACTCCACCTGGCCCCACACATTGCGGTTCAGTGCGGTGTGGCGGCACACCAGAAAGCCGATCAGGATCAGGGAGAAGTCGGGGAAGAGCAACTGGGCGTAATTCACCCGCGCAGAATACCAGTGAAATGTGCGGCACTGCTGGCGCTGCGAGTAACATGGGGGCATAACATTTTCATTACATTCACTGGAGCAAACCCACTATGCACCGTCGTTCCCTTTTCGCATTGAGTCTCATGGCTGTGTCCTGCGCTGCGCTGGCACAGGGATACCCGAACCGCGTGATCAAGCTGCAGGTTCCGTTCGCCCCGGGCGGCACCACCGACATCATTGCCCGCACCATTGCCGACCCGCTGGGCAAGGCGCTGGGCCAGAGCGTCATCGTCGAAAACAAGGCGGGCGGTGGCGGCGTCGTTGGGGCCAATGAAACGGCCAAGGCGACACCCGATGGCTATTCTCTGGGCATGGCTACGGTGTCCACCACCGCTGCCAATCCGGCCATCAATCCCAAGAATCCGTACAACCCGCTCACCGACTTTACACCGATCATCAACATTGCCGCCACGCCCAATGTCATTGCGGTGCATCCCAGCTTCCCAGCGAAAGACTACAAGAGCTTCCTGGCCACGGTGAAGGCCAACCCGGGCAAGTATTCGTATGCGACATCCGGCACGGGCGGTATCGGGCACCTGCAGACGGAGCTGTACAAGAGCGCTACCAGCACATTCATCACGCACATTCCTTACCGGGGCGCTGGCCCGGCCCTGAACGACACGGTCGCAGGGCAGGTGCCCATCATTTTTGACAATTTGCCCTCGGCATTGCCGTTCATTCAGGGGAACAAGCTGGTTCCGATTGTGGTGGCCGCGCCGCAGCGCCTGGCCCAGTTGCCCAATGTGCCGACCTTCAAGGAAGTGGGGCTGGAGCCCGTGAACCGCATGGCGTATTACGGTATTTATGGACCCAAAGGCCTGCCCAAGGAAGTGGTGGACAAGATCAATGCCGCAGTACGCAAGGTGCTGGAAGACCCGGGGGTGAAGAAGCGCATTGAAGACACCGGGTCACTGATCATTGGCAATACACCCGAGCAGTTTGGGGCGCAGATCAAGGCGGAGTACGAGGTGTACAAGAAGGTGGTCGATAGCGCCAAGCTGCGTCTGGAATGACCTCGGCTGCCCTGGCCAGCCAGCAGGCCGTCGATACTTTTATTGACGCCCTCTGGCTGGAAGAGGGCTTGTCCCGTAACACACTGGCGGCTTATCGGCGTGATTTGACCCTGTATGCCAACTGGCTGGCAGGGCAGTCACGGACTCTCGATACCACCAGCGAGCATGACCTGCAATCCTATTTTGCCGCGCGCCATGCGGCGACCAAGGCCACCACCGCCAATCGGCGGCTGACCGTGTTCAAGCGCTACTTTCGGTGGGCCCTGCGCGAAGGCGCAATTCAGGTGGACCCCACGCTCAAGCTGCAGTCCGCCAAGCAGGCCTTGCGCGTACCCAAGACGTTGACAGAATCGCAGGTGGAAGCCCTGCTGCATGCGCCGGATGTGTCCGGGGCGCTGGGGGTGCGCGACCGCACCATGCTGGAACTCATGTACGCCAGTGGTCTGCGCGTCAGCGAATTGGTCACGCTCAAGACGTTCCATGTCAGCCTGAACGATCACGTGCTCAAGATTCTGGGCAAAGGCAACAAGGAGCGCCTGGTGCCCTTTGGAGAAGTCGCCGGACAGTGGCTGCGCCAATACCTGGGCAGTGCCAGACCCGAGCTGCTGGCGGGCAAGCAGACCGAAGACATGTTCGTGACAGCCCGTGGCAGCAAGGCAGGCAGTGCCATGTCCCGGGTGATGTTCTGGATGGTGGTAAAAAAGTATGCGCAGGCAGCGGGGATCCATGCGCCGATGTCACCACATACCTTGCGCCATGCGTTTGCCACCCATCTGCTCAACCACGGCGCCGATTTGCGCTCGGTTCAGATGCTGCTGGGCCATGCCGACATTTCGACGACCACCATTTACACCCATGTGGCGCGTGAGCGCCTGGCAGCGCTGCATGCGCAGCACCATCCGCGGGGCTGAACCCGCGGACGAATGGGTCAATCGACCTGGGTGAGTGTTTCGGCCCAGGCCAGAGCCTGCAGGTGCGCCCAGTTGATCTGGTTGCTGTTGAGCCCCAGGGTGTTGGCGGCATTGGCAAACGCGACGTCATCGCCGGTTTCGCAGGCGATGGTCAGTTCCAGGAAGGGTGCCAGTGGCCCGGTCTTGTGCAGCAGGGCATCGGTCACGGAGGCAGGCAGCATCACGGTGGCCAGTGCCTGCTCCATCGGTATTCCGAGCATGGTGTCCAGCAGCGAAAAGATGCCGACGACGAAAGCGTTGTCGCAGTCATCGACCGACAGGATTTCGGTGGCGAGCAATTCCATCAGGCGGCCACGGATGACCGCAGTGGTGCCGACCGCGGGGGGGGTGTCGCCCGAGCGCGAGGTGGTCATCAGCAGGGCCGCCCACTTGAACAGGCGATTCAGGCCCAGCAACATCACCGCGTGCTTGAACGAGGTGACTTCGGTACGCATGCCAAAGCCCGCCGAGTTGATGAAGCGCAACAGGTTGAACGAGAGCGTGGGGTCGCGCTTGAGGACTTCTTCAATCTCGTTGGTGCTGGCCTGTTTGCGTACCAGGTTGATCAGTTGCAGGATGGTGGCCTGCGCCGGGCGGATGGTCTGGCCTTCGACCATGACAGGCTGGGCAAACCAGTAGCCTTGGAAGAGCTTGATGCCCAGCCCGGCCACCAGTTCGTACTGCTTGAGCGTCTCCACCTTTTCTGCAATCAGCCGGGCTTGCGATTTGGCCTGTGCCAGTTTGATGAAAGATCCCACGGCATCCGGTTTGAGGATGGAGAGATCAAACTTGATGAAAGAGGCCAGTGGCAACCAGGATTCGTACGACCGGGTCAGTATCGAATAGTTGAACGCCATCCGGAAGCCACGGCGCTGGATTTCCTGCAGGCTGGGCAGGTAGTCCGGAATCTGGTCTGCCTTGCTGATGGGCAGTGGCGGAATTTCCAGTACCACCCGATCTGGTGCCACCAGATCCAGATGACCGCCAGCCAGGCTGTCATGGGTGCAGTTGATGAAGATGGTTTTTTTGCCGGGCAACGCTTCGCTGTCGCTGAGCGAGAGCACATTGAACAGCAGTTGTGCGTCGCTTGAAGCGGTGTGCTCATTGGACACCACCGAGCGGTCGAACAGCTCGTACCCGAATACATTGCGTCCCTCGTCCAGGATGGCCTGACGGGCGATGGCAATGGGTGCCAAGGCCTGGCCCGTGGGCAGTGTGGTCAAAGGATTGGGGGTAGACATGGTGCTGGCAGGGTGTATGTGGGGGGATTCTAGACCGGCAGGGCAGCGATGTCCGATTCGCTGAACCCGGCCCGGCGACGCGCAAGAATATTGAAAGGCGGCTTGAGCCGGGGGGCGTCGTGCTCCAGTGCCGCACGGGTGTAGAAGGCTTCTGGGTCCACGCTGTCCCGGGCACAAAGCCAGTGGTACCAGCGGTTACCAATCGCCACATGACCGACTTCCTCCTCCAGAATGAGATCCAGTATGGTTATGGCAGCCAGGGCTGCTGGTGTCGCCACTTTTCTGAGCTTGGCCTGGATGATAGGTGTAGCGTCCAGGCCGCGCGCTTCCAGGGTGCGCGGAACAAGGGCCATGCGGGCGATGACGTCGTGGCGGGTGTTTTCACACATGGTCCACAGTCCATCGTGGGCCGCCAAGTCGCCGTAGTCGTAACCCGCCTCCAGAAGGTGGTTGCGCAGCAGCGTGAAGTGCTTGGCCTCCTCCTGGGCCACCTGCAGCCAGTCGAGGTAATACGCTACTGGCATGCCTTCAAACCGCCACATGGCGTCGAGTGCGAGGTTGATGGCGTTGAACTCAATATGGGTGATGGAGTGGATCAGTGCGGCATGACCATCCGGAGTGAATGGTGAACGCCGTGCCACCTCTTGCGGGTGGACCAGCGCGGGCCGGGCTGGACGCCCGGGTTCTGGAGGCGGGGCGAACCGGGCTTGGACGTCGATGGGTATATCGGTTTTGTCCGTCCACAAGGCCAGCGTGGCACGCACCTTGTCCGCAGGATCATTCAGGCAAAAAGCAGCAAACGCACCGGCTCGTAGTTCCATCCCTACAATTCTAGACATTGAAATAGCAAGGGCAGAACATGGCAATCTACGAACTCGACACCATTGCACCCCGCTTGGCGGATTCGGCCTGGGTGGCTGACAGCGCACAGGTCATGGGCAATGTGGAACTGGGGGAGGACGCAAGCGTCTGGTTCGGCGCGGTTATTCGCGGGGATACCGAGGTCATTCGCATCGGCCAGCGATCGAACATCCAGGATGGCAGCGTGCTTCATGCGGACATTGGCAAGCCCCTGACCATTGGGGACGATGTCACCGTGGGTCACAAGGTCATGTTGCATGGATGCACTATCGGCGACGGTTCCCTGGTGGGTATTGGCGCTGTGGTTCTCAATGGTGCGCGCATAGGCAAGGGATGCATCGTCGGTGCTGGTTCGCTGGTGACCGAGGGCAAGGAGTTTCCTGACGGCTCCATGATCATGGGCAGCCCTGCCAAGGTGGTCAGGACACTGACGCCAGAGCAGCAACAGGGTCTCGTAATGAGTGCGGTGCACTACGTCGACAACGCACGCCGGTTCAAAGTCGGCCTCCATAAACTGGCCTGAAGGGACTGTAGCGTGTCTGAATTACACAAATTCCTGTTCGAGGGTTTGCCCGTGCGTGGCATGGTGGTGCGCCTGACGGACGCCTGGACGGAGATCCTGCGACGCCGTGCATCGAATACCAGTTCGGGTCCTTATGCAGCACCCGTGCAGGAGATGCTGGGTGAGATGACTGCTGCTGCCGCCCTGATGCAATCGAATATCAAGTTCGATGGTTCGCTGGTATTGCAGATTTTCGGCGACGGTCCGGTCAAGGTTGCAGTGGTGGAGGTGCAACCCGATCTGTCCCTGCGTGCGACCGCTACCGTTACCGAGGCCGTTTCCGGAGACAGCCGGTTGAGCCAGATGGTCAACGTGAACAACCAGGGACGTTGCGCCATCACGCTGGATCCCAAGACCAAGTTCCCCGGTCAGCAACCGTACCAGGGTGTGGTGCCCCTGTTTGACGACCACGGGCGTCCCATCGAAAAACTGAGCGCTGTGCTGGAGCACTACATGCTGCAAAGCGAGCAGCTCGACACGACACTGGTACTGGCGGCCAATGACACGGTGGCCGCCGGCCTGCTGATCCAGCGCCTGCCAATGGCCGGTGCCGGCAATCTGGCGGGCAGCATGGTGTCGAAGGAAAACGAAGACCAGATTGGTCTGAACGAGCACTACAACCGGATTGCCATGCTGGCCAGTAGCCTGAAGCAGGAAGAGCTGCTGACACTGGATGTGGACACCATCCTGCGGCGTTTGTTCTGGGAAGAACAGATCACACGGTTTGAGCCGCTGATGGGTGAAACTGCGCCCCGGTTTGTCTGTTCCTGCAGCCGCGAGCGTGTGGCCAAGATGATCCAGTCGCTGGGGCGGGAAGAAGCAGAGTCCATCCTGGAAGAGCGCGGCGACATCGAGGTGGCCTGCGAGTTCTGTGGAGTGCAGTACCGGTTTGACCCGGTGGATGCTGCTCAGTTGTTTACCGATTCGGCCCGCCTGGGTCAAAGCGGCACCGACCTGCACTAGCTGCTGCCGAGCAATCGACTGAACAGGCGGTGCTCACATTGCGGATCTGAGCAGGTGTCGCAGGACCATTTCCACTCCGTGTCGTGCGTGTTGCGTGGACGTGGCGTGCGTTGCCAGTGGGCGATTGCGTCCAGTGCACTTTGGGTACGTGCTTCGCCGGTTCCGCATATGACTGCATAGGGAATCGCACTGCCCTGCAGAACGCTCCGCAGTTTTCGGTCAACCGCGGCACGGGTAGCAATGCCGTCACGCTGAAAACCGTCGGCCTGCCAGTCAATGTCAGGTGCTGTTACCAGCGTAAGGTCATAGATGCGCTGATGTTCGAGTGCGCAGGCGTACAGCGATGTGTCCTGGAAGAGCAGGTCGCTGTAAATGGCGGTCATCAGCGGCGTGGTATCGGCGATTGCGGAAGTGTTGGCTTGCATCCCCTCAGACATGTGCTGAAGCTGGGTCTGTAACAGCCCTTCCTGCTCTTCCGCACGGGGTGTCCGCTGGTGTTGCACACACCACTCCCGAAGCAGCTCAGGGAACAGGATCCAGGGCGATTGGGGTTGGTGGAGGTGCTCCCGTAACGCCTTTGCCAGCGAGGTTTTGCCGGTGCACTCCGCGCCCAATATGGCTATGCGCATGCCGGACTCCTGCGGATCAGGTCACTTGGCAATCTGCACGTAGATTTCGTTGGCGCGCACCATGCCGAGTTCGGAGCGGGCCTTTTCTTCCACAATCTCCAGGCCGTCGCGCAGGTCATGGATTTCGGCGGAAAGACGGTCATTGGCCTGTGCGGCCTGCACATTTTTGCGTTTTTGTTCTGCGAGTTGTCCCTGCAACCTGGAGACATTGGGGACGCTCCCTCTGCCGAACCACAGTTGCCCGTGCAGGATCACCAGCAAGGCAATCAATGCAGCGGGAACGACTCGGTTGCCCATTACTTCAGGTTGTAGAACGCAGCGCGGCCAGGGTAGAAGGCGACATCACCGAGGTCCTCTTCAATGCGCAGCAACTGGTTGTACTTGGCCATGCGGTCGGAACGGCTCAGGGAACCAGTCTTGATCTGGCCTGCGTTGGTCCCCACGGCGATGTCGGCAATGGTGGAGTCTTCCGTTTCGCCGGAGCGGTGGCTGATGACGGCGGTGTAGCCGGCGCGCTTGGCCATTTCGATCGCAGCAAAGGTTTCGGACAGGGTGCCGATCTGGTTGATCTTGATCAGGATGGAGTTGGCGAT
>CAUJJV010000285.1 GCA_963205375.1 Pseudomonadota bacterium | reverse complement strand
CACCCAGCCGCCGCTGGTCCCCAACACCGGCCGGCCCTACAACCCGGTGGTCACGCTCAACGGCTGGACCCTGCCCTGGCGCATGAACCAGGGCGTGAAGGAATTTCACCTGGTCGCGGAACCGGTGGTGCGCGAAATGGCACCCGGCTTCAAGGCCCACATGTGGGGCTACAACGGCCAGAGCCCCGGCCCCACCATCGAGGTGGTCGAGGGCGACCGGGTGCGCGTGTTTGTCACCAACAAGCTGCCCGAACACACCAGCGTGCACTGGCACGGCCAGCGCCTGCCCAATGGCATGGACGGCGTGTCGGGTCTGAACCAGGCACCCATTCCTGTGGGCAAGACCTTTGTGTACGAATTTGTGGCGCGCCGCGCCGGCACCTTCATGTACCACCCGCATGCGGATGAAATGACGCAGATGGCCATGGGCATGATGGGCTTCTGGGTGACGCACCCCAAAGTCAAAAATCCGCTCATCAGCGAGGTGGACCGCGATTTCTGCTTTCTGCTCAGCGCCTACGACATCGACCCCGGCAGCATGACGCCCAAGACCATGACCATGCTGGACTTCAACCTCTGGAGCTGGAACAGCCGGATATTCCCCGGCATCGACACGCTGAACGTGCGGCACAACGACAAGGTGCGCATCCGCGTGGGCAACCTGACCATGACCAACCACCCCATCCACCTGCACGGCCACGAGTTTGTGGTGACCGGCAGCGACGGTGGCCCCTGGCCGCTGGCGGCCCGGGTGCCCGAGATCACCACCGACATTGCGGTGGGGCAGATGCGGCAGTTCGAGTTTCTGGCCGACGAGGAAGGCGACTGGGCCTTCCACTGCCACAAGAGCCACCACACCATGAACGCCATGGGCCACAACGTGCCCAACCTGATTGGCGTAGACCACCGCGGCCTGGTCGGCAAGCTGCAGAAGGCCATGCCGGACTACATGGTGATGGGTGAGCGCGGCATGGCCGACATGGGCGAGATGGAAATGCCCATTCCGGACAACACTGCGCCCATGATGACGGGCCGCGGCCCCTATGGCGGCGTGGAGATGGGTGGCATGTTCAGCATCCTCAAAGTGCGCAAGGACCAGAAGCCCGGTGACTACAGCAACCCCGGCTGGTTCAGGCAACCTGCCGGCACACAGGCCTTTGAATGGACCGGTCCTTTGCCGGACCCGGCCCGCTTCCAGGAGGAGGGGGGCAGCGCCATGCCACGCATGGAAACCCCCGCCACGCCCACCCAGGTCCAGATACGCAAGCCCAGTGGACACACTGGTCACTGATTTTCAATTTCAAAAATACCATGAAAAATACTATCAAATTCATAGCTGTATGCGCACTATTTTCGGGGGCTAGCGCCGCTTTTGGCTCAGGAAGCCACGCCGGAGGCCATGGCCATGGAGCCGAGGCCATCGGCAAACCCGGCATGGCAACCCAGGTCACGCGCACCATCGCCATCGAGATGTCCGACGCCATGCGCTTCACTCCGGACAAGATCACGGTCCGGCGCGGGGAGACCATCCGTTTCGTCGTGCGCAACGCCGGCCAGCTCAAGCACGAATTCAACCTGGGCACCGATGCTGACCTCAAGGCCCACTATGCGCTGATGAAGAAGTTTCCGGATATGGAACACGATGACCCCAACCTGGTCAGCCTGGAGCCCGGCAAGACCGGGGAGGTCGTCTGGCAATTCACCAAACCCGGCAAAGTGGGGTTTGCCTGCCTGCATGTGGGCCACTACGAGGCTGGCATGAAGGGCACCGTCACCGTAGGAGCCACAAAATGAAACGCCGATTACTCCTTGGCGCCTGCATGGGCGCACTCACGGGCACGTCCTGGGCTGCAAACACCAAGCCGCTGGTGGAGATCTGGAAAGACCCCAGCTGCGGCTGTTGCGAAGACTGGGCCAACCACATGAAGCAGGCCGGCTTTCCGGTGCAGATCCACCCGGAAGGCAATACGGCCAAGCGCGCCGCAGTGGGCATGCCGGCGCAACTGGGGTCCTGCCACACCGCCATGGTAGCGGGATACGCGATTGAGGGCCATGTGCCAGCCAGGGAGGTCCTGCGGCTGTTGCGTGAACGCCCCCAGGCCATTGGCCTGACCGTACCGGGCATGCCCGTGGGCTCACCCGGTATGGATGGCGCGATCTACCAGGGCCGCAAGGACGCGTACGCCGTGCTGCTGGTTGCCAGAAATGGCAGCACTTCTGTTTTTCAAACCTACCGCTAGAGGAGTTCTACCATGACAAGCACCCGATTGACACGTTTCTTTGCTGCATTGATCACCGGCGCCGCCCTGACCGCCGGTGCGGTAGCCCAGACCAACACAGAACTGACCCCGGGCGAAGTCCGCAAGGTGGATACAGCGGCCAGCAAGCTCACCATCAAGCACGGCGACATCAAGAACCTGGACATGCCGGCCATGACCATGGTGTTTCAGGTGCGCGACCCCGCATTGCTGGCCAAAGTAAAAGCCGGTGACGCTGTGCGCTTCCACGCCGAACGCGGTGACGGAACCTACATCGTGACCAGCCTGGAAGTGGTCAAAAAGTAAGCGGTCCGCAGCGGGTCAGGACGGCGGCGGCTCCACCTTGCGCAGGAATGCCAGCGCCACGCGCGGCAGCGCATTGAGCAATTGCGCAATCTCATCGACATCGTCGGGAATGGCGGCGTTGTCCCAGCCGTGGGCTGTGTGGCGTGCCAGGCGCACCGCCAGCACCACGTTGCGCACACTGGGGTGATCAGGATGCTTGCCGTCCGAGATGCGCACCAGCAGGGCCGGCAGGTGCCACAGCTTCATGAGGGCCTGGCGCAGGTCGTCGAGTTCGATGTTGTAGACAAATCTTTGCAGATTGGCTGAACGCAGAGTGGTGTTGGCCTGCTGCTTGGCGCGGATATCGAGTGCCAGGGTGGGCGCATGGCACCACATCAGCATTTCCGCAAAATCATGCAGGTAGGCGGCCTGGTGGATGACCGCCACGTCGGTGTCGCCACGGTGCACCGCAAACGCCATGGCGAAATGGGCCGCTCTGCTGCCGCGCAGCAAGATTTCACGCAGGCCTTCCAGGGCTTCGGGCTGGTCGTGCAAGCGGTCCTCCACCGTGGGCTGGGGACCAAAATTCCGGAAAAAAGGCGCAACCCCCGTCATGACCAGTGAACTCATGACGGTTTCCGTCTCGGTCACGTCGCCCGGACGCCGCTTGGTGGCCACATGGGCCATGAACTTGATGGTCAGAAGGGGATCGGCCTCGATCACGGCTGCAAGCATGCCCGGGTCCACATCGTCTTCTCTGGCACGCAGATCTTCGAGGGCGATGGCCGTATCGGCCAGAACAGGGATTTCGGCTTCGCTGAAGTACCGCACCCAAGCCGCCAAGTCCTTGAGCGGCTCGGTCAGGTAGGCAATGGGCGCCTGCGGGGTGGCAGGCAGGTCAGTGGGGTCGGTCAAAGCATGCCGGTAGTGGTTTGGGCGCAGTATCTGCGCGCCCCCGCGACAGGTCAAGCCCTGCGTGCATCTCTCAGGTGGTCAGCCGTTCCAGCGCTTCCTGGTATTTGGCTGCAGTTCGGGTGATCACCTCGTTGGGCACGCGCGGGGCCGGTGGGGTTTTGCTCCAGGGCTTGCCGTCCACCTGCGCCTGCTCCAGCCAGTCCCGCACGAACTGCTTGTCGTAGCTGGGCGGGTTGGTACCTTCCTGGTAACTTTCCAGCGGCCAGAAGCGGGAGGAGTCGGGCGTCAGCACCTCATCCATCAGCGTCAGCGTGCCGTCCTTGTCCAGGCCAAACTCGAACTTGGTGTCGGCAATGATGATCCCCTTGGTCAGCGCAAACTGGGCCGCCGCCTTGTAGATGGCGATGCTGATGTCGCGGATGCGGGTGGCCAGGTCCAGGCCGATCATCTCGACGGTTTTCTCGAACGTGATGTTCTCGTCGTGGTCGCCCACGGCGGCTTTGGCGGCGGGGGTGTAGATAGGCTCCGGCAGCTTGCTGGCGTTCTTCAAGCCAGCGGGAAGCTTGACACCGCAGACGGCGCCGTTTTCCTGGTATTCCTTCCAGCCGCTACCAGCCAGGTAACCGCGCACCACGGCCTCCACTGGCAGGGGCTTGAGGCGCTTGACCAGCATGGAGCGGCCTTCCACCTGGGGCACTTCCGCTGCCGTCACTACGCTCTCCGGAGCCTCGCCAGTCAGGTGGATGGGGCAGATATTCATGCCCTTGGGGCCCAGCTTGTCAAACCAGAACAGTGCCATCTGTGTGAGCAGTTTGCCCTTGCCGGGAATGGGTTCGCCCATGATGACATCAAAAGCACTGAGCCGGTCACTGGCCACCATCAGGATACGGTCATCGCCCACTGCGTAGTTGTCACGCACTTTGCCGCGCGCAAGCAATGTCAGGGAGCCCAGGGTGGAGGTGTGCAGGGAATTGGTCATGGCATCCAGAATTAGAAAAGGCCCGTCCGCAAGCGCTTGTGCTTGTCGACGGGCCTGCAATTATCGCAGGGAGGGGCTGGTCTTTACTGCACCACTTGCGCCAGTTCGCCGCGGGCGTATTTGGCAGCAACGACCTGCAGGCTGTCGCCCTTGATCTTGGCGCCCTGGCCTTCGCAACCGAACTCCAGGTAACGCTGCTTGCACACGGCCTTGGCGGCTTCGCGAGCGGGCTTGAGCCACTCGCGGGCGTCGAACTTCTCGGGATTCTCGGCCAGGAACTTGCGCACCGCGCCGGTCATCGCCATGCGGATGTCGGTGTCGATGTTGATCTTGCGCACACCGTGCTTGATAGCTTCCTGGATCTCTTTGACCGGCACGCCGTAGGTCTGCTTCATCTGGCCGCCGTACTGGTTGATGATGGCCAGCAGGTCCTGTGGCACGCTGCTGGAGCCGTGCATCACGAGGTGGGTATTGGGGATGCGGGCGTGGATTTCCTTGACGCGGCTGATCGCCAGGATGTCGCCTGTGGGCGGGCGGCTGAACTTGTAGGCGCCATGGCTGGTACCGATGGCAATGGCCAGTGCGTCGAGCTGGGTGGCCTTGACGAAGGTGGCGGCTTCTTCGGGGTCGGTCAGCATCTGGCTGTGGTCCAGCTTGCCGACGGCGCCGATGCCGTCTTCTTCGCCGGCGTCGCCGGTTTCCAGGTTGCCCAGACAGCCGAGTTCGCCTTCCACCGTGACGCCGCTCTTGTGCGCCATCTCGACCACCTTGCGGGTCACCTCGACGTTGTAGTCGAAGCTGGACGGGGTCTTGCCGTCTTCCATCAGCGAGCCGTCCATCATGACAGAGCCGAAGCCCAGGCCGATGGCGCCTTCGCAGACCTTGACGCTGGTGCCGTGGTCCTGGTGCATGACCAGCGGGATGTGTGGGTACATCTCGGCGGCAGCCTGGATCAGGTGCTTGATGAAAGCTTCGCCCGCGTATTTGCGGGCGCCAGCGCTGGCTTGCAGGATGACGGGTGCACCCACCTCGTCAGCCGCGGCCATCACGGCCTGCACCTGCTCCAGGTTGTTGACGTTGAAGGCTGGAATACCGTAGCCATTGGCTGCTGCGTGGTCCAGCAGCTCGCGCATAGAAACGAGTGCCATTTTTGATCCCCAGGGAAGTTAAAAACCGGTTGCGGCACCTTTTGGTAACCGCTTGGTAACTGGTACCTTGCCGCGATTTTAATCGCCCCGGGAAGACCCGAAACTTACACGCAAGGGAATCGCTTCACTCCACCCGGCAGATCTTCAGCATATTGGTCCCGCCAGGCGACCCCATGGGTTCCCCGCAGGTAATGGCGTACACATCGCCCGTCTGGACAATGCCACGGGATTTGAGGTGGTTTTCCGCGTCTTTCAGCGCCGCGTCCCGGTCAGCGATGGAGTTGGCAAACAACGGGCGCACATTGCGATACAAAGCCATTTTGCGCTGGGTAGCGATCTTGGTGGTCAGTGCATAGATGGGTACGCGAATCAGGTGGCGGCTCATCCACAAGGCGGTAGAGCCACTGTCGGTCAGGGCCACGATCGCCTTGGCGCCAAGATGGTGGGCAGTGAACAGCGCGCCCATGGCGATGGTCTGGTCGATGCGGGTGAACATCTTGCCGGTGAAGTCTGCCTCCAGCTCGAAGTCTTCTTCGCCTTCGGCGGCATGGCAGATTTTGGCCATTTCGACAATGGTTTCCAGCGGGTATTTGCCCGCGGCGGTTTCGGCCGACAGCATGACGGCGTCGGTACCGTCGAGCACGGCGTTGGCCACATCGCTGACCTCGGCGCGGGTGGGCACCGGGTTGGTGATCATGGACTCCATCATTTGGGTGGCCGTGATGACCACGCGGTCATGCTCGCGGGCCAGCTTGATCATGCGTTTTTGCAGCCCGGGCACCAGGGCATTGCCGACCTCGACGGCCAAATCGCCACGCGCCACCATGATGCCGTCACTGGCCAGCAAAATTTCCAGCAGCTTGGGAATGGCCTCGGCACGCTCGATCTTGGCAATCAGGCCGGGCTTGTGCCCGTACTCATGGGCCGCCACATTGCACAACTGGCGCGCCATTTCCATGTCGGTCGCATTCTTGGGGAAGCTCACCGCCACGTAGTCGGCCTGAAAACTCATGGCGGTGCGGATATCGTCCATGTCCTTGGCAGTCAGCGCGGGCGCTGTCAAGCCGCCGCCCTGCTTGTTGATGCCCTTGTTGTTGGACAGCTCACCACCGAGCTTGACAGTGGTGTGCACCGCCTCACCCTTGACGGTATCCACGGTGATGACAATCAGGCCATCGTTGAGCAGCAGGATGTCTCCCGCCTTCACTTCACGGGGCAACTCCTTGTAATCCAGTCCCACGGCGTTGATATCACCCAGCTCCGTGCGCGCGGCGTCCAGCACGAATTTCTGGCCAGGCTCCAGGAATACCTTGCCTTCGGCAAACTTGCCGACGCGGATCTTGGGGCCCTGCAAATCAGCCATGATGGCCACTTCGCGCCCGGCCCGCTGGGCTGCCTCGCGCACGAGTCGCGCACGGTCTATATGGTCCTGCGCTTTGCCATGGCTGAAGTTGAGACGAACCACGTTGACGCCAGCGCGGATCATCTGCTCCAGCAAAGCGGGATCGCTGGATGCGGGGCCCAGTGTGGCAACAATTTTGGTGGCGCGGCGTGACATGAATACATCTCCTTCTGTTTGTTGCGCCATTCTCACATGGATACCCGCATCGCTAGTTACAGCCGGGGTTCCAAAGGCAGCGGCATATCGACAACAGATGCCGAGTGGCACTTCTGCACACGCCTGCAATCGGCTTGACTTGGCGAAAGGTGTGGTTCAATGTGGCACCCAGATCCGCGAATCCAGCCAAACTCGCCAATCCATGATTGATCTCGACACCCCCTTGAATGCGTTGCTTGACAGCACCCACGGCAAGCCGCGCCTTTTGGTAGTCGACGACCAGCCCATCAACATCCAGGTGATGTACCAGGCCTTTGCGGGAGACTTCCAGGTGTTCATGGCGACCAGTGGCGAACAGGCCCTGAACATCTGCCGGAACAACCCTCCAGACCTGGTGCTTCTGGACGTCGTGATGCCCGGGATGGACGGCTTTGAGGTGTGTACCCAGCTCAAGGCCGACGAAGCGACACGCCATATTCCGGTGATCTTCGTCACCGCCCACAACGACCCCGCAGAGGAGACACATGGACTGAGCGTAGGCGCGGTGGATTTCATCGCGAAACCGGTCAACCCGGCGGTCGTACGGGCCCGTGTCAAAACCCATCTGACGGTCAAGTTTCAGTCGGATGTCTTGCGCAAGCTGGTGTTTCTGGATGGCCTTTCGGGGGTTTTCAATCGCCGCTATTTTGACCAGCAGATCTCCGTTGAATGGGCCCGTTCCGTTCGCGCCACCTCTCCGCTTTCGCTGCTGCTGCTGGATGTGGATTACTTCAAGCTCTACAACGACCGTTACGGTCACCAGGCAGGCGACGATACCTTGCGACTGATTGCGGTCACGCTCAAATCCGCCCTGCGCCGCCCTGCCGACCTGGTGGCCAGGTATGGCGGAGAAGAGTTCGCCTGCATACTTCCGGACACATCCTTTGAAGATGCGATGTTCCTTGCCCGCGATCTGGAACACAAGGTCCGCGACTGTGCCATCGTGCATGAAAACTCGACGGTGGCCCCTGTGGTCACAGTCAGCATCGGCGTTGCTACGCGGGATGGAAACACCGATGGTGATGCCACTGGCCTTATCAGGCTGGCAGACCACCAGCTTTACCAAGCCAAACACAGCGGAAGAGGCTGTGTTTCCGGCGAGGTTCTGGTTTCCCCAAAAACTGCATAAAGCGGCGCTCAGGCGCGCGAATCGAACTGAAGAATGGCCCTGGCAATTAGTTCCAGCGGCAGTATCTCATCCACCGCCTGAAGTTTGATAGCCTCTTTCGGCATGCCGAAGACAACGCAGGTTTCTTCGTTTTGTGCAATCGTCCTTGCGCCTCCGTCATGCAGCACCTTCATGCCGCGCGCACCGTCATCCCCCATGCCCGTCATGATGATGCCAAGGGCATCTCGGCCAGCACAGTCTGCAGCTGACTTGAACAGGACGTCCACAGACGGTTTGTGACGGTTCACCGGAGGACCGTCGGCCACGTGAACATAGTACTGACCCGCAGATTTCCGCAACTGCATGTGCAGACCTCCAGGAGCGATCAGGGCCAGCCCGCGCTCCAGCCGGTCACCATCTTTGGCTTCCCGCACCCTCATGGCGCAAATGCCAGCCAGACGCTGTGCATACATGGCGGTGAACTTCTCGGGCATGTGCTGGGTGATGGCAATACCAGGCGCATCTGCCGGCAAACTGGTCAGGACCAGCTCCAACGCCTGAGTCCCTCCAGTAGAACTGCCAATCACAACGGGCTTGTTCATGGCAAATGCATGAACGGAACCCAGCACAGGCGTCTTTGCCGTCGTTGGCCTTACAGCGGCAGCTCCATCTTGCGTCGCAGAGCGCAACCGCGGCCGGGATTTGGCAGCCGCCTTCAGCGTCTGGACCATTTCCCGCCGTGAATCGTCCAGAAACTGCTTCAGTCCCAGCTTGGGTTTTGCCAGCACAGCCACAGCGCCTGCCGCCAATGCTTCGAGCGCAATCTTGCTCCCTTCCGTAGAAAGCGTTGAGCAGATCACCGTCGGTATGGGACTGCTGGACATGATCTGGCGCAGGAAGGTCAAGCCATCCATACCCGGCATTTCGATGTCCAGCAGCAAGACATCCGGCTGGCTTTTTCGGATGGCGTCCACGGCCAGCATGGGATTGGGCGCAGTTCCGACCAGTTCCATCTCGGCGTTCCCGGCAAGGATGTGCGTGATCGCCTGGCGCACCACGGCCGAGTCATCCACCACAAAAACTCTAACGGTCATTCACTGTGCCCTGTTCTGGAAATACGGTTTCAACCGCGGGCCTAGCGGGTCCCACGGTCCAGGATACTTTTCTGTATCCGGTGCCTCCCAGGGACTGGTCAATGACCTGGATTCCCTGTTCCTGTAAATAGCCCATTACCCAATCGGCATTGCTGGTACCGACATTCCTGGCGCTGAAAAACTGCGGAAACATGTTCCCGCCACCGAACACGTAGGCCTCGCACATGTTCGGGTTCACACCCTTTGCCCGCAGGTGGGCAAACATATCATGCATGGCTACCTGCCCATATGCAGTGTTGCTCTTGTTGGCAGCATTGGGCACTCCCACGTGCACGATGTGGCACATGGCTGCCATAGTTCTGCGCGGATCTGTCAGGATGACACTCACACAGGAGCCCAGCAATGTCTTGAGCTGGTCCCCGGCGTCCCCCACAGCGACGTCTCCGGGCATCAGCTCGACCACACCGGGCGCAGCGAGCGCCTTTCTCAGTGAGGGTTTGAACAGAAGCGTCATGGTGGACGTGTCACGCCAATTTGCGGAAAGCACCCGGGATGACCGTTTGCAACGGGGTCTTGCACGGCACCCGACCTTCGGCGGTCCCAAGAAAAAACAACCCACCGGGCTTCAACGTAGCGAGCACCCGGTCCACCACATCGACCTTGGTGGGTGGGTCAAAGTAAATCAGTACATTGCGCAGGAAAATAACGTCAAATAGGCCTAAACCGCTAAACGGCTTGCACAGATTGAGTTGTCCAAACTGCACTCTGCTGCGAATCTTGTCCTGCAACAGAACCTGCCCCTGGGCTGGCCCCTCACCCCGAAGACAGTAACGGCGTAAACGCTCTGGCGAGACTGCCCGCAGACGGTCCTCCGGGTACACCGCCTCCTTCGCGCTCAGCAGCACGCGGTGGCTGATGTCTGTGGCAAGGATCGACCAGTTCGGGCCCACCCGACCAGATATCTGCAGGTCCGACAGCAGCATGGCAGTGCTATAAGCCTCGTCACCAAAAGACGAGGCGGCACTCCATACCGAAATGGCCGACTTGTCCGCAAGGCTGGGCAATGCCTGCTGCAGCAAATCGTAGTGCTTTGGCTCACGAAAAAAATAGGTTTCGTTGGTCGTTAGCAGGTCTACGGCCATCTGGAATTCGGCTGCCTCCGACTCATCTTCGAGAATTGCAATGTATTGCGCAAAACTCTCCAGACCCAACTTCTGGATTCTCGGTGCCAGCCGCGATTGAATCAGCGACTTCTTCGAATCGTTGTACGACAGACCAGCGGCCTCGTACATGATGTCGCTGATACGCTTGAATTCGCGGTCACTGAAAAGTAGGGTGGCCAAGAAAAGTCCTTCAATAGGGTCTGAAGTTGCCGTTGCTACTCCGCGAAGGCAGTCGTTTGGGTTGCTCAATTTTGCGCGGCACCGGCGCTGCAATCACGGCTGCCACGCGGTCATTGTCTCCGGTCTTGAAAAACGCAATGCTCTCCTGCAGCTGCTCTGCCTGCCCCGAGAGCTCCTCACTCGTGGCCGCCAGCTCTTCACTGGCACTGGCGTTTTGTTGCGTGGCCTTGGAGAGTTGTCCCATCGCCCCTCCGATCTGCACCACCGATTCGCTTTGCTCGCTACTTGCCGCCGCAATCTCCTGCACCAGTTCACTGGTCTTCTGGATGCTGGGGACGATTTCGTCGAGCAGCTTTCCAGCGCGCTCTGCGGTGCTGACGCTGTTGCCCGCCAGGTCACCGATTTCCTTGGCCGCTTCCTGGCTGCGTTCTGCCAGTTTGCGGACTTCGGCTGCCACCACTGCAAAGCCTTTGCCGTGTTCTCCTGCCCTGGCCGCTTCAAT
>CAUJJV010000284.1 GCA_963205375.1 Pseudomonadota bacterium | reverse complement strand
CCTCATGCACCGCCTTGTGCGCCAGCATGGGCTGGCCCACGATGTCGCCGATGGCGAAGATGTGCGGCACGTTGGTGCGCATCTGGATGTCGACATTGATGAAGCCGCGGTCGGTCACAGACACGCCGGCCTTGTCGGCAGGCACCACGCGGGCGTCTTCGGCCTGGTAGGCCTCGCGCACGGCGCGCGGCAGGTAGTCCAGGTCCAGCACCGTCTTGCCGATGAAGCGTGAGCGGTGCGTGCCAAACAAGGTCTCATAGGCCTGGTTGCAGCCCAGAAAGCGCGTATCGGCACCCTTGTAGAAGATGGCGTTGGGAATGATGTCTAGCAGGGCCTCTACCAGCCGCACCTGTTGGGCCAGCGCCTGCGTGCGCTCGGCGACGCGGCGCTCCAGTTCGGCGCGGGTTTGCTCCAGCGAGTCGGTGGCGTCCAGCAGGCGCTGGCGCATGGTGTTGAGCGCCAGGCCCAGCTGATTCACCTCTCGCCAGTTGGACAGGTCACCGTCGTTGGACACCGGGGCATCCAACTCCATGCGACCGAAGCGCTCGCTTTCCTGGGTCAGTATCTCCAGTGGCCGGGCCACGCGGCGGGCCACGCGCAAGGCCACCCAAACGGCCAAGCCCAATGACACGACTGCCACAGCCAGTAACAGGCTAATGGCGCGCGGGCCGGTGGGCAGAAATTCATCGGCCGGGGCAAACGTGGCCAGCCAAGCAATGCGTCCGGCCGCCTCGGTGGGTTCAAACAGGCCAAACCAGCGCTCGTTCTCCCAGGTGAAGTGCGTAATCACCGACGCGGAGCTGCCGTCTGCTCGCCATTGGGCAAAGCCAGCTGCCAGCACGGGAATGCCAGCGGCGTCGACAGGCTTCAGGGCCTTGGCGTACAGATCTTCGTCGGTCATCACGCTACCGGTGCGGGGCACGGCCAAGAGCGCGCCTTGCTCATCCAGCAGGGACACCATACCGCGCTGTGCCACCTGCAAATTCGACGTGAACCGCGACAGGCCCAGCAGCGCGACGTTGTGGGCAATCACATAACGGCGGCCGTCGCTGTCGGTCCAGTGGATCACGCCAGTAACTCCGGGCTCCTGGTTGGTGAAGAAGGTGTAGGGGTCGGTCCAGTAAATGCCCTCGGAGGAGGTTTGTGCCATGGCCCCTTTGAACCAGGGGCGCGTGCGGACGTCGTAGTCGATTTGTCGCGCGTCCTGCGTCAGCACCTGGCCTTGTGTGTTCCAGGTGCGCCAGTCCATGGACTTGCCACGGCGCGCGGGGTCGCTAACCCGCGTGGCCAACTGGCCATCGCGCGTGCGCAGCAGCAAGATTTCGCGGCCGCTGTCGTCGGCAAAAATAATGGCGGACGTCTCCGCGCGGTGGGCAATGACGGGGATGAAGGTTTCTGCGAAGCGCGCCAGAAATTCGGGGGTGGGGCGGGCCTGGGTGTTCTCGGCCCAGGTGCGGCTGCTTTGCAGGCTGGTTTCTACGCCGCTGAAAGAGCTCTCCAGCCGGGCCTGCACTTTTTGCGCCACGCTGCTCATCTGCGAGAGCGCCAGCTCATTGATGGCGGGCTCTACCACCAGGCGGTAGCCACCATAGGCAAAAACACCCAGGGACAGCAGGATCAGCAGACACATCCGCAAAACCAGACTTGAGCCAAATGTGCGATTCAAAGCAACTCCCAAAACCCGATGGAACAGATCAACCCGCAGGTTAGCGTGATTTTTGGGCCCTTGCATGCAGATACCTGACGCGGGGCACAAATCTGAGTCAAATCAGCCTGTAGCCTAGGTAAATAATGCGCTACACGCTATAAATTCTATAGCGTTCGATGGGGCCCATTGAGCCGCCTTGCGTGCTGTCCAGCGTCGTCGATATTTTTGTCAGGCGCGGGCGTCGCGCACGGACACTTCCAGTTCGGTAAATGCCTCTGCCACGTACTCGCCCAGCTTCTCCAGGTGGGGCAGCTCATCGGTCGCAATCAGGCCAAAAAACAAGTCACCAGCATAGCTAAACAGGGTGATGTTCAGCAAATTGCTCGGTGGTAGGGTGCTGATGGGGTGCATCTCCTCCATGCGTGCGCCCTTAAGGTACAGGAAGTCTTTAGGGCCGGGTACGTTGGACACCAGGGTGTTGCCCATCGGTGGCATTTTGTTGCTCATCTTCAGCGTTTCGGCAATCTGCGCCACCAAGCCGGTGATGATGGTGTAGGACTCTATGGCTTCGGGGGCCACGCTGTCCACCATGGTGCGCACATTGCGCAGGCTGTAGCCGATGTTGCGCAGGCGCACATACGGGTCATCGGTGGGCGGTGACAGCTCCACCTGAATGATGCCAATCTTGTTGCCCGCCGTTCTTTCGCCTTCCTTGCGCAGGTTGACGGGCATTTGGATGGTGATGGGGCGACGCAACTCGACACCTTGATCTTGCAGGTAGCGGCGCAGCGCGCCGTCCAGGCAGGTCAGCGCGATGTGATTGAGCGTAGAGCGGGTGCTGGCGCGGATAGCGTTGACACGCGCCATGGACACCCGTGCCGTGGCCAGTTGGCGGCCGGGGGTGACCTGGCCGGTGAGCGGCGTTTTGGCGCTGGAGACAAAGGGCAGCGCAATCGCATTTTTGGTGAGGTTCACGCTTTCCAGAAACAACATCGCTGCCAAACGGCCAATGCCCAGGACGCGACGGCCGTTGCCCGCTACTTCTTTCAAGGTGCTTTGCAGTAGTTCCTGGTTGGCCTTGGCCCGCTTGCCTCCGTGTCCGCCGTGCTTCAGCGTCCACACTGGCGTCAATACATCCGAATCGGCGGACTCGGACAAGCCCTCCGCCGTCCAGCGGGCCATGGTCACGCCATCGGCATAGGCGTGGTGCATTTTCTGGTACAGCGCAAAGCGGCCATCGTCCAGGCCATCAATCACGTGCACGGCCCAGAGGGGGCGGCTGCGATCCAGCATGGGGGTGTGCAGGCGAGCTACGAAGTCGTACAACGCCTTGCGGTCGTTTTGGCCCTTGGGTAGCTTGTGAAAGAAAACGTGCTGACTCAGATCTACCCGGGCTGCGTCTTCCCAGCTGGGCATGGGGTTGAAGCTGAAATCGATCGTGCGATTGAACGGGGGCTTGACCTCCGTGGCGGTCAGATACTCCTCGTACAGATTTTTGGCAAACGCGGCGGATGACTTGGCCGGGCGCTTGAAGATCAGCAGACCGCCCACGTGCTTGGGGCTGGCCTCGGTTTCAGCGATAAAAAAACCGAGGTCGAGGAGAGACAGCTTGCTCATGGGCGAATTTCCTAGTGCGAATGACTGGCTGCCATTGTGCGCGCGCAACCACCGCCCCCGCACTGGTAATTACCCCGTAGTGCTGCGCCAACCCGGCAGAAACCAAGGCCTCTGCCGGGGAGCGTTTTCAAGGCTTGCGAATGGCCAGCAACCAGTAGCGCACCAAGTCATCCATGCCGCCTGAGCCAGACACGGTGGCAAAGGTTTGCTTGGCCTTGTCGGTTTGGCCCGCCAACACTTGGGCAATCGCCAGGTGCAGTCGTGCATCTTCGGGGCGTTTCGGTAGGCCTTTGGCTATGCCCTTTTCCAGCAGTTCAATGCCTTTGTCAAATTGACCTTGGCCCACCAGGCTGTAGCCCAAATTGACCATCGCAACGCCGTTGGGCTTCTTCAGCGCGTTGGCAGCGTCGGCTGCTGCCGTCTTCTTGTCCTGCTCTACTTCGGCGGCCAGTTTGGCACGCAGTTTTTTATGGGCTTCCACATTGGCGTCGGTGCCCATCAGGCCAGCCTCGACCCCTTTGTCAAAAGCCGTCAGGGCTTCGGCGGAGTAGCCGCCGCGTTGTGCGAAGTCAATGTACTCTTGGTAGTCGTTGGTTTCAGCCAATGCGCCAGTGAAGAAGGCAAGACGGAAAACGTCGCTACACGCCATCAACCCCACTGCACTTTTCCGTTGGAGCTGTACCAGGTTTCCACACGGGTAGAAACCTCGTTTTCAATGCGCGAGCGCTTGATCTTCATGGTGGGTGTCAGGAAGCCGTTCTCGATGGTCCAGGGCTCCTGCGCCACAACGATCATTTGCAACTTTTCGTGGCTGATCAAACCCGCGTTGACATCCTTGAGCAGTTGCGCCAGCTGGGCTTCCACGTCCTTGCGGAACGCGGCATCCTTGAGCTTGGGTCGCACATCTTCACCCAGCACCACCATGGCATATGCGGCTGGCTGGCCCAGGCCGGAGACCATGCTCATCTCGATCAGGGGGTGCGCGTTCAAGCTGTTCTCGATGGGCGCTGGCGCCACGTACTCGCCCTTGGAAGTCTTGAAAATTTCCTTCACCCGTCCGGTGATCTTCAGCAGGCCATCGGCGCGGCGCTCGCCACGGTCGCCGGTACGGAAGAAGCCATCGGCGGTGAACACCTCAGCATCCAGATCAGGGCGCTTGTAGTAACCCACCAGCTGACCGGGGGACTTGATGAGAATTTCACCCTCCTCGCTGATGCGCACTTCCACGCCTGGCAGGGGCACACCCACACAACCCGGTGCATTGATTTCTGGCGTGGAATTGTGCGAGTAGGCAAAGTCCTCCGACATGGCATAGCCCTCAATCATGTTGAGGCCCAGGCGTTGGTACCAGGAGATGAGCTCTGCCGGAATGGGAGCGGAGCCGCTGCCCGCCAGCAACGCCTGGTCCAGGCCCAGGTTCTTCAAAACCTTGCGCTTCACAATGCCGCTCAAAATCGGAATGCTGAGCAGGCGGTTGAGCTTCTTGGGCGGCATCTTGGCGAACACGCCCTGCTGGAATTTGAGCCACAAGCGGGGAACCGAGATGAACGTGGTGGGCCGTGCCCGGTTCAAATCCGCCACAAAGGTGTCCAGGCTCTCGGCAAAGAAGACATGGGTCTTGCCGTCCACCATGGACATAGCCTCCACCCAGGCCCGCTCAAACACGTGTGCGAGCGGCAGGTACGACAGGATGCGGTTGTCATCGATATCACCAATGCGCGATTTGATGTCCTTGGCAATATTTTCGGCCACCTTGGTGATGCGCTCAAAACTGTGCATCACGCCCTTGGGCGTGCCAGTGGAGCCCGATGTGTACAACAAGATGGCGATGTCTTTGCCATCGCGCGCAATGCGCCCGGTCAGCGGCTGGGTGCGTCCGGTGATGGCATCCCACTGCTCGTAGCTGTTTTTGGGAGCCAAAGGGAACGAAATGCAGGGCAAGGTTGCGGGCACGCCGGGTTTTTGTGCGGGCCAGGTATCGAGCTTGCCGACAAACAGCAAACTGGCACCGCTGTGCTCCAGAACGTAGCTGATGGTCTCTGCCGTCTCGGTGGGGAAGATCGCCACGGTTGTGCAGCCCGCCATCCAGATCGCCAGCTCCGCCATGAAAAAGTGCGCGCAATTCTTGGACAGCAATGCAATGCGTGCACCGGGCTCCAGACCTTGCGCCTTGATGTGCGCAGCCATGCGCCGCGCCTGGTCCAGCGTCTGGCGCCAGGTGTAATCAATCACTTGCCCGCCACCAATGGGTTGGGTCAGGTAAACCCGGTCAGCCAGCTTGGCCTCATGGTCATAAACATAGTCCAGAATCAGTTTGGGTTTGGCCACCGCGGGTCTCCTTGAAAAGAATCGGAAAGAATACCGCATTAGGCGGCTCCCGACACCGGGAAAAGCCCTTAGAGACAGCGCCCAGTAAGACGGCACAGGCAACGCAAACGGTATATTCAAGCCACTTGGGCACCCCGCGGGACGCTTGCCCCCTATTTTCCCCACTTTTGGATGGTTTCTTTGAGTCCTGAACACTTGGCCGACCTGTCGCTGTCGGCTTTTGAAACCGTGGTTGGTTCCACGCCCGGCTTTCGCCCCCGCCCCGGCCAGCATGAGATGGCCGCCTGTGTGGCTGCCACGCTTGCCCGCGCGGACCTGGGTGAGCACCCCGCGCCCACCAAAGCCATTGCCGTCATTCAGGCGGGCACCGGTGTGGGCAAATCGGCCGCCTATGCATCGACGGCCATCGCCTTGGCGCTGGAACGCAAGACCCGCGTGCTGATTTCCACCGCCACCGTTGCGCTGCAAGAGCAGCTCATGACGAAAGACCTGCCCGCCCTGGCCCAGAGCATGGACAAGCCCTTTGTGTTTGCGCTGGCCAAAGGGCGTGGTCGCTATGTGTGCAAGCTCAAGCTGGAGCGCCTGGTGGGCAATGGTGGCGTGGCCGAAGACCTTTTCGATGCCGATAACGACGCACCCAAGCCGGCCAGGTTTGGCACGGTGGTGTCACAGGAAGAGGCCGAGGAGCGCCGCATCCGTCTGTATGAAACCATGGCATCCATGCTGGCCGCCAGCAGCTGGGATGGCGACCGCGACAGCCTGAGTGACGCGCCCGATGCGCGCGACTGGTCCACCGTGGCCGCCGAGCGCCACACCTGCACCGTGCGCCACTGCCCGCGCTTTCGTGATTGCAGCTACTACGAAGCCCGCACGCGACTGGCCGAGGCCAATGTCATCGTCGCCAACCACGACCTGGTGCTGGCGTCTCTTGGCATGAAGACACTGCCCGAACTGGACAACTGCCTGGTCATCTTTGACGAAGGCCACCACCTGCCCGCCGTTGCGCTGGATCAGTTCTCCAGTGCCATGGACATGAGCAATTTGCGCTGGCTCGACAAGTTGCCCAAAATCCTGCAGGAGGTCAGCAGCGCCCTGCAATTGCACATTGGCGAGGACGTGGCCACTGTCACCAGCCAGCTCAAACAGGCCCTCACCCAATTGGCACGCATGGCCATGGACATGGTTTGGGCGCAAACCGGCCAAAACGCGCGGGGCGAAGGCCAGGACGGTACGCTGCGCTTTGCGCACGGTGTGCTGCCCGAGGCGCTGACGGAGACCGTGACCCAAATTCAGGCGCAGGCAACCGGCCTGTCCAAGGCGCTGGAAGCGCTGGGCGTGGAGGTGAAAGCCATTGCCAAAGAAGACCCGGCGCAGGCCACGCAGTGCGCCCAGCAATACGCCAAGCTGGGCGGCCTGGTGCCCCGCCTGGGCGCCATCGTGTCTACCGCCAGTCTGCTCCTGGAACACGGTGAGCAACCCCTGGCCAAATGGTTGCAGGCCGAGAGCGAACACGGCTACCTGACCATGACGGCGCACGCCTGCCCCATCGTGCCCGGCGATCTGTTGCGCCAGTTCCTGTGGAGCCAGGTGCGCGGCGCGGTACTGACTTCGGCATCGCTGACCAGCTGCGGCAGCTTTGACTATTTTTTGCACGAAGCCGGCCTCATCAATAACCCCAACGTAAAGGCACTGGAAGTGGCAAATGGCGGGCGACAGGCCCTCGATCACGTCCACATCGGGCTTGTCCATCAGCTGCAGGAACTGGCGGGCGTAGGTGGACAGGCTTTCCACATACCGGCGCTGGCCCTCGGCGTACAGCGTGTCGAATGCCAGGCTGGACTTGCCCGAACCGCTCAGACCCGTGATCACCACCAGCTGGTTGCGCGGGATGTCGATGTCGATGTTCTTGAGGTTGTGCGTGCGGGCACCCCGGATGCTGATGTTTTGCTGCTGCAGCGCCCGGGCAAGGTATTTGCCTTCCAGGGAGGATTCCAGGAGTTTGCCGTCGGGATCAGAGTTCAAAATGGTGGCCGGTAAAGGGAAACCCACCATGATATGCAAGATGCGGGACAATTGCAGCCTGCCGCCCGCCGCGGCG
>CAUJJV010000283.1 GCA_963205375.1 Pseudomonadota bacterium | reverse complement strand
AGTTGCCAAGGTTCACTTTCAGGTTGTTGGGGTCACTTTAACATTTTCATCCAGCCACCGCACCGAACCCCGGTAGGCATGCCAGCTGGCGTGGCCAAGCCAGGGGCCGATGATGAGAAGCCCGATGCCCCAGGGGATGAGCGCCACCACCACCAGCGTGGTCAGCAGGGCGCCCCACAGCAGCATCACCGGCAGGTTGGAAAACACCACCTGCAGGCTGGTGATGCCGGCCGAGATGGCGTCGGTGTCACGGTCCAGAATCATGGGGATAGACACCACAGCGGTGGCATACACCAGACCGGCGAACACGCCGCCCACCACCAGATACACCGCCAGAAACTCCCAGTTGTCGGGGTTGAACACCGCCTGAATTACCCCCGTGGTGGACGGCATGCCGGTGTTGAAAAACACCGCAAACACCACCAGCGAGGCTCGGCCCCACAGCAACTCCAGAACAATCAGCACCAGCACCAGCATGCCCATGCTGCGCACGTGGGAGCGCCAGCAGCTTGCAGACAGGGCCCAGGTGGGCAAAGAGCCCTCTTCCCGGCGGCGGCTGACGTCGTACAGGCCCATGGCCAGGAAAGGCCCCAGCAGCAGGCAGCCGGAGGCGATCGTCATGGTGTATTCGGGTTTAGAGCGGAACACCGCGCCCAGGATGAACGCCATCAACCAGAAAGCACACCCATAGAAGCCGCTGATGCCCGGAAAGGCCCGCATATCGCTCCAGCCGCTGACCAGCCAGCTCCAGGGGGCAGACCAGGGCAGAGGCAATATTTCCTTGCGGGGAGCCTCCGACGGCGGCGGGATATAGGGTGGTGGTGCTTCAGAATGCGGCGTGGACATCATGCCGCAAGCCTAGCGTGGCGCAAAGGCTTTGCCTAATCGGGAAAACACCCAGTCAGCGCAGAACCTGCAATGCCTGCGCAATGTCTTCCTGCAGGTCTTCGACAGCTTCCAGGCCCACCGAGAAGCGCACCAGGGTACCGCGCTCCAGATGCGCGGGCCAACCCGTGCGCATGGAGGCCAGCTCGTAAGGAACGACCAGACTGATGGGGCCACCCCAGCTGTAGCCCAGACGGAACAGCTGGAGCGCATTGCAGAACGCATCGACCTGGTCCTGGCTGTAGCACGGGTCCAGCATCACGCTGAACAGGCCTGCAGCACCACCTGGCGCGGTAGGACACAAGGCCTTCCAGTGCGCGTGCCCCGGGGAGTCGGCCAGTGCAGGATGCAGCACCTGCACAAATTCAGGTTGGGCGTTGGCCCACAGGGCCAGTGCACGGGTGGCTTCGTCGTGCGCACGGTAGCGCAAGGCCATGCTGGGCAGCGCGCGCAACACTGTTTCCACGTCGTTCATGCCCACACCGATGCCAAAACGCATGTGGGTGAGCTTGAGCTTGAGGTGCAGGCCCGCGTCCCGGGTAATGACACTGCCCATGAGCACATCACCGCCCCCACTGGGGTATTTGGTGAGTGCGTGGGCCGAAATGTCGACGCCGACGGGCGCAGCCGCATCGGGAATCAGGTTGAACGGCGCAAACGCCAGGCCTGCGCCCCAGGTGTTGTCGAGCGCCGTCAGCACCCTGCGGCGCTGGCAAATGCGCACCAGCTCCACCAGGTCCGGAAATTCAAGCGTGACCGAACCCGCAGCCTCCAGCCAGACCAGTTTGGTGCGGCTGGAAATCTGGGCCTCCAGGTCCTGCGGGTCCATGGGGTTGTAGTACTGGTGGGTAATGCCCCAACCTTTGAGCTCGCCTTCGGCAATCGCCTTGTTGGGCCCGTAGGCATTGTCCGGAATCAGCACCTCATCGCCGCTCTTGAGCAGCGACAACGCCACCAGGCCCAGGGCTGCCAAGCCACTGGGTACCAGCAGGCACTGCTGGCCCCCTTCGAGGGTGCACAGGCGCTCTTCCAGCTGGTAGCTGGTGGGAGTGCCGTGCAGGCCGTAGGTATAGGCGGTCTTGTCCTTCCACTCGCGGCTGCGCATCGCGGCCACGGTGGGGAAGAAGACGGTGGACGCCTTGAAGACGCCAGGCTGGGGGGCCTCGAACCCTTCAGGGGGAACGTAGGCGTGATGGATGAGTTCGGTGATGGAGCGTGTCATGGGCGGCCGCGCGCTTCAGACGCTCCATTTTTCAATCAGCTGCTGGGGACGCATGGCGTCGTAGCTCTCGAACGGCTGGTGAATCCATGGATTGGTTGGCAGAAACTCCACCGAGTAATCGGGCGTGAAGGTGGATAGCGCCTTGGTCCAGATCACTGCGCTACGCAGCTCGGTAATGGGCTTGTAGTTGTTCTTGAGCTGGTGAATCACCGCATTGAGCGTATGGCCCGAATCCGCCAGATCGTCGACCAGCAGAACGCGGCCTGCGATTTCGCCCTTGGGCGTGGTGATGAAGCGGGCGATATCCAGATTGCCCTGCTGCGTGCCGGCTTCAGCGCGGTACGAGCTGGTCGACATGATGGCCAGAGGCTTGTCAAACACGCGGGACAGAATGTCCCCGGGGCGCATGCCGCCCCGCGCCAGACACAGAATGGTGTCGAACTCCCAACCCGACTGAAACACCTTGATCGCCAGTTTTTCGATCAGGTTGTGGTACTCGTCATAGCTCACATAGAGGTGCTTGCCGTCTTCAGTCAACATCAGGATGCTCCTAAATTTGTAGCTGCTTGCGCAATGGTTACGGGGGCTAGAGGCCTATTTCGCTTAAATCAGTCGGCCAGGTACGGGTGGCGCATCATGATGGTGTGGTCGCGGTCCGGGCTGGTGGACACCATGTGGATCGGTACACC
>CAUJJV010000282.1 GCA_963205375.1 Pseudomonadota bacterium | reverse complement strand
GTGACCACGGCGGACGGCCGCTTCACCGCCATGATGCCGCACCCCGAGCGCGTGTTCCGCAATGTGCAGATGAGTTGGACCAGCCTCGACAAGAGCGAATTCAGCCCCTGGATGGAGCTCTGGCGCAACGCCCGCAAGTGGGTCGCGTAGTTTTGTCCGGGCTGTCCGCCATACGCCGGCTGTCCTACCTTGTTCCGGCCCTGGTTGTGGCCGGACTGGCTGGGTTCACGGCGATTTCCTGGTGGGCGGTGGCGATGGTCTTGGGCGGGCTGCTGTTTTGCTGGGACTGGCTCTGGGGCGATAACCACCTGCGGCAGCCCCGCTGGGGCCTGCTGTGCATGGGTTTGGGCGTTGCGGGGTTGATGGTGTCGTATGGTCTGGCACGCCAATTGGGTGTCGGGATGGCGGAGTTCCTGTCTCTCGCATCGGGCCTGGAGCGGCGCGTGCGCTGGCTATACAACCTGCCTGCCATCTCGGTGGGGGCCATCATTTACGGCGCGCTCATCTTCGTCCAGCCTGGTGGTTAACACATCCCGTTGATTTAAGCAGCGGGCGGGACAAATCAGGGGTGCGCAGACCGTGATTGGGGAGGGTGGAACACGCTCATCGGCAAAGTCGCCCAGAATCCACACCCTTATCAATGCAATGAAGTATGTACATGTCTGACCTGATCCAGAAGCTGCAATGGCGCTACGCTGCCAAAAAGATGAATCCCGCCAAGTCGGTCCCCCAGGACAAGTTAGACCGCATTCTGGAAGCGATTCGCCTGACCGCCACGTCCAGCGGTTTGCAGCCCTATGAAGTATTTGTGGTGACCAACAAGGAGGTGCGCGAGAAAATCAAGCCCATCGCCTGGAACCAGGAGCAGATCACCGATGGCTCGCACCTGCTGGTGTTTGCCGCCTGGGACAACTACACCGCTGACCGCATCAACATGATGTTCGACCTGGTGAATGAACAGCGTGGCTTCAAGAACGAAGGCTGGGAAAACTACCGCCAGATGCTGCTGTCCATGTACCCCCAGCGTGATGCCGAGGTGAACTACCAGCACGCCGCACGCCAGGCTTATATCGGCCTGGGTACCGCGCTGATTGCCGCGGCCGAAGAGCAGGTGGACGCCACGCCCATGGAAGGCTTTGACCCCAAGGCACTCGATGAGATTCTGGGTTTGAAGGCCCTTGGCTTGCGCAGCGTTGTGATTTTGCCGCTGGGCTACCGTGCAGAAGACGGTGACTGGCTGGTGAAACTGCAGAAGGTCCGCCGCGCACGCGAAGATTTCGTCACCGAAGTGGCATAAGCCACTTCCCTCAGGTCACTGGCAGTCGCTTGCTGACATCCAGCATGCGACTGGCCAGAACCGCACCCAGGGCCAGTGTGAGGGCCAGGGCCACACTGGGGTGCTGCCGGGCGAGTTCTGCAAACTTCGCGATGGGCATGGCCCATACCTTGCAGTCGCTGTACACCGAGACAGAAGCGTTGCGGGGCAGGTTGGCAAAAAAGCCGCCTTCTCCCACCACGGTGCCCGGGCCGAGCACCGCCAGATGGACCAGTCCTGCGTCTGTTCTCATATCGACCTTGACGTTGCCGGACTCCAGAAAGTACAGCGTACGATCCTTCTCGCCCTGGGCAATCAGCAAATGGTCGCGCTCCAGTTCAGCGGGTTTGACATAGTCGGCCAGTACAGTCCAGCGGAAGCCTTCCAGAAACCTGCCCAGGGACCAGTCTTCCGTATTGCGGGCGATGGCTGCAACCAGTCCACTCACATCTTGTTCACGGGGAGTGGGGCTTGGGCTTGTCATGGGAGATCCTCCTGGGGGCGGGGTTGTTATTGCGTTGCTTTGGCACAGGCATAGGTTACCCAGTTCTTGCCAGTGGTGTCCAGTGTTTATGTTGTACCTTGCAGCTACTCCATAACCTTGAGGCAAAATGCGGAATCCTGGGTGGGCTAGCGCACTGAATTTTCACTGCCTATCGGTCTTACTCTGTAGGTCTACATAAGGTTCAGATCCATGCGGAAGCTCGTGATAAGTATCCTGGCGGTTCTACACGCCATGCCAGCCTTTGCTGATGAAAAGCCCTTTGCCCTGGGGGTACACCTGGGAACCTTCCACACCACGGGCACCTACAACAACATCAACACCGGTGTGTATGGGCGCTTCAATTCCTGGACGGTGGGCGGCTACCACAACAGCATACGCAAACCCTCGTACTACGTTGCCTATACGTGGGAAATTCCAACGCCCCATGTGCCGCTGGTGGAGTCTTTTGCGATCACGGCTGGCGGAATCACCGGTTATGAATCGAGCCTGAATGACTCTGGCGTGTTGCCCATGCTGGTGCCCAGTGCAGCGTTCCGCATCACCCCCAAGGTGCTGTTGCGCCTGTCTATCTTGCCGATCGATGGGCAGAAGATAGGCAGTTCCGGTGCAGCGCTGCACTTTAGCCTGGAACACCCGCTTCAGTGACCAAACTCCTGCTTCGGGCGGGTCTTGTGGAAAGTCAGCGGTGTGCCTGAGCGCGCGTCCTGCAGTTCCTTGCGGCTTTGATTGGCCACCGAGGTTTTCATTTTCCCGACTACGTGCATCTCGCAGGGTTTGCAGTCAAAACGCAGGGTGAGTTTTTCCTTGCCGTTGATGAGTTGCAGGGGCTCGGCTTTCACCTGCCCCTGAACGCCAGTCACGCCCTTGGCCTGTTTGGGGCACAAGCTCAGGGAAAAGCGTACGCAGTGCTTGGTGATCATCAGGCTCACTTCCCCCAATTCTTCGACCGCTTCGTAGGCCGGTGCGATGACCTTGACGCCGTGGCGGGCATAGAAGTCATGCGCCTTCTGGTTGAACACGTTGGCCAGATAACTGAGCGCATCTTCGGGGTAAGGCACCGGTGGTTCAAGGGCCTGCCTACGCTCCAGACGCACAAAGCCACGCGCCCGAGTGCGCTCCAGGGCTTCCAGCGCCTCCCGGCGCAGCGGGTTGAGCACCGATGCCGGAATAAACCAGGGCTGGCTGAATTCCACCTGCACGTCCAGTGCTGAAAAGATGGTGGCACCCATCTTCGAGATATTGTCCCGCAGCGCATCGAGCGCAGAAGATGCGTCCTTGGCAACTTCGCGGCGCAGGGACGTTTGTGCGGTCGCTGTAAAGCCGTCTTCATCGGTGAGTGTCAACGCCATGCCGTCGGGCGTCTCGACCAACCGCGCCCACACGCCAATACGCCGGTCACTGGATTTCTTTTCCAGCACGCGCACCCAGTTCACGTCACGGTTGCGGTTGACCTCCACACCTTTGCGCAGATCCTTCAGTGCAGACAAGGGGTCTTTGGGAAATACCCGCCACTGGCCTCTGGCGGCGTTGATGGCCTCCGCCCGGTTGATGGCCATGCCCACCAGCTCCTTCTGCCTCTGGTATGGATCAATCATTAATCCAGATGATGTGCTCTTGGAAGCAAATGCTCTGCGCAATGGAGATACATACACAAAGTGGTTCGGCATATGGGATGAACAATATGAACTCCCGCAAGCCACTTTTCTCATTGCTCGACTTCTAGTGGAAGCTGGATACCATGATGCATTGGTCCAATGGCATAAATGGAATGAAAATATCCAGAAATCGAAGCTCCAGACGCCAAACAGATACCCAACATATCACGCTGACACTAACAATAACGGGGCTGTAGTTGGTGCAAATTTCGCTAAGCCTCTTAATGACAGAAATTCAAGAGCCACCCAATATGAGCGAAACCTTTATGCTGAGATGAAAGGGCGAAGCGGCCCAAGGGTTTCTGAGAGCTACACAGGTAAGAAGAAAAAGTAATGGGTGGTTAGTATGTCATCCTCTTTCGTATTTGATCGCATCAATCATCTGCAAGAAGTCAAACTTTGCTGCACATTGAATCTCACTTATTAGTCGTTTAACCAGCAACAAACGCGACTTAGGGGATAGTGTCTTGAGTTGATTGGCCAACCGGTAGATCGGTAGATTTCGCGCAGCCTTTGGGTGTTGATGCGCTTGAGGTTCAGAGGGGCGGGTGAGTCCATCTCAAGCCCTTGCAACCGGGATGTCATCCACACAGGTGGTGTACCCCGGAGTCCGACGTTCCTGCTTCATCGACCAGACACGGCGACTCCCCGCAAGTCCGGCACTGGCGATCTTCATGGTCCCCTTGCCGTATCGCTGGTTGATGGTATCCAGGGCCGACATCAGACGGGTCTTGTCGGCACCGTTATCGTCTTCAAGATCGAGTTCCTGCTGCACTACCGTATCGGACTGCAGGTCCAGCACCATCACCCCGGCCTTGGCGTATTTGAATCCGCTGCGGAAGATCGCTTCCAGGCCCATCAGGGCGGCATGAACAATCAGTGCAGTGTCTGCCGTGGGTCTTCGCAGCGGCACAGTCAGGGATCGGCTGTACTGCGCGTCCGGCCGGAACGGACTGGTCCGAATGAACACCAGCACTTGCGATGCCAGGCTGTGCTGCTTGCGTAGCTTCTCCGCGGTCCGGCTGGCGAACTCGGTGATTGCTTCCTTGAGGGGCTCCAGTTCAGTGACGGCCCGCCCGAAGGACCGGGTGCATGCAATTTCCTTCTTCGCTGCCGGCGTGTGGTCCAGATCAATGCACGGTGTTCCCTGCAGTTCCCGCAGCGTGCGTTCCAGAACAACGGACCAGCCACGGCGCAGCGTGGCCGAGTCCAGTTCGATCAGATCCTGCACGGTATGGATGCCCCCATCCTGGAGCTGCTTGCTGATGCGCCGGCCAATGCCCCAAACCTCGCCGACCTCAGTGGCTGCGAAGGTCTCCTTCAACTCCTGCGGTGTCATGGCAGCCAGGTTGCAGACCTGTGCCAGCCGGGCCGGGTAGCTACCGGGTTTGCGTTCTGCGTTCTTGGCAATGTGGTTCGCCAGCTTGGCCAGTGTCTTGGTGGAGCCGATACCGACACAGCAGGGAATCCCCACCCACTGCAGGATGCGGTCCCGGATCTTGTGGCTTCGCTCTACCAGGTCACCGCGCACTCCGGTCAGGTCAATGAAGGACTCATCGATGCTGTAGATCTCCTGGGTTGGCCCCAGACCTGCCGCCAGGCTCATCATCCGGTCGGACATATCGCCGTACAACGCAAAGTTGGCTGACAGCGCCACCAGCCCGGCTTCGTCTTCCATGTGCTTTATCTTGAACCAAGGGGCCCCCATGGCAATCCCCAGTGCTTTGGCTTCGTTGGACCGAGCGATGGCACAACCGTCGTTGTTGGACAGCACCACCACCGGACGGTTGTTCAGGCTGGGCCGGAAGACTCGCTCACAGCTCACATAGAAGTTATTGCCGTCCACCAGGGCATAGAGTGGACCTGATGCAGGTTTACTCACAGCAAGACGACTTCCGCCGTACCGCTCAGGATGGGCCTACACAGGATCTTGTAGCCATCGGCATCAAAGCCCGCAGCCATGCGGGCCAGCTTCCTGGCATCTCGGGTGGCGGTCTTCGGGTCGGAGACACTGCCCAGGTAGGTCCAGTTGCGGACCACATGCATCTGGTAGTCGTCGCCATGGCGCTCCACCAGTCCCACCGCCCCCTGGTACGGCCAGCACGACACCCGCAAGGCTTCCAATGCGTTCAACAGGCGTTCTTCATGGTCTTCCCGGCTCTCATCCCCCCGGCAGGCGCCGGCACAGTAATGCAGCATCGCCCGAAAACACGGTTTGCCCTGGGCCAGCTTCTCCAGTCCCAGCACGCCGTAGCAGAGCTTTTGCATATCGGCGAGGTCCCGCAGGGCTTGCAACGCCGACTGCCGGCTGGCAAACAGGCCATACAGGTCCGGCTCGGTCGCAAAGTCCACGTCCCTGGAATACACCACCGCTAGCTTACCGTCCTGGATTTGCAGAGAGCAGAGCTGGCGGCTGCGGCGCAGCTTCTGGTTCAAAAGGGGGTGCTGCTGTTTGATCATGCTGGCTTCCAGCAGCAGAGCGCCGATCTCACCCGCAGTTCGGATATGGCTGATACGCTGGGTCTGGCGCAGCATCAGGGCTTCTTCGGGATTGCGCAGATGGGAGAGCACCCGGTGGCGCAGGTTCACGCTCTTGCCGATGTACAGCGGCAGATCCCCCTCCTGCCCATGAAAAACATAAACCCCCGGTGCGGCCGGCATGCCGTCCATGGCCGTGCGCAAATGCTCCGGGTACTCGTACACCCGGAGTTCATCGAATTCAGTGCGGCGACGTTGGTGCAATTGCATGGCGAGTGCTGTCTGTGCGCTTATTCCTGGAACTGCTTGATGGTAGAGGTCACCACGCCCCAGACCTCAATCGTCTGCCCATCCTTCGGCACGATTTCCGGAAAAGTCGGGTTGGCCGCCTTGAGCTTGATCCGGCCGGCCCGCTGGTACAGGTACTTGACGGTGAAGTCGCCATCCACGATGGCCACTACGATGTGGTTGTGCCTGGGCTTGATGGCCCGGTCCACCACCATGATGTCGTTGTGAAAGATGCCAGCCTCCACCATCGACTGGCCGTTGGCCCGCAGGTAGTAGGTTGCCTGGGGGTGCTTGATGAGCAGTTCAGTCAGATCAATCCGCTGTGCCCCCAGGTCTTCCGCCGGTGACGGAAAACCAGCGCACACCCGGTTGTTCAGGAGGAATCCCTGAAGCGGAACCGAGGATGCCGGCACCGGAAGCTGACTGGAAATAATACTGTGCATGCATACAGTATATTAAAGCCTCACCAAAAGTCACCATCCGATTACGATTTATCCCATGTGCAGTCACTACCAGGCAGTCAAAGAGCGCGAACGGTACTACCGTCAGTTCGGTGCTTATCCCCCTGAGGATGCCGGCAAGCACGATCTCTGGCCCGGCTACATGGGCAGCTTCATCCGCCGCCACCCGCATGCTGATGTGGGTGATGAGGCAGTTCCGCCCCTGGAGGCCGTCAGTGGCATGTTCGGCCTGGTACCGCACTGGGCGACCGATACCAAGATCGCCCGCCAGACCTACAACGCCCGCAGCGAGACCGTGGCCCAGAAGCCCAGCTTCCGGGATGCCTGGAAACGGGCGCAGCACTGCATCATCCCGGCCCAGGCGATCTACGAGCCGGACTGGGGGTCTCCTCGTTTTCAGTGCAATAAGTGACGGTACGAAAAGCTAGCACTGGCGCGGAGGTGGTGTTGGTAGATCGTTGATTTCATTGACTTTCCTGTTCACTTTCAAATCTGCGATTCGTGGCGTCAAACCGTG
>CAUJJV010000281.1 GCA_963205375.1 Pseudomonadota bacterium | reverse complement strand
GGCCCGCAAGCCGCTGACCAACGGTGTGTTGACCTTTCCGTTCTTCACGATTGAAAACGTCGAGATCGTGGACGCCACCCACATCATTGTGGGCAACGACAACAACCTGCCGTTCTCCAGCAGCCGCGAACCCAACAAGGCAGATGACAACGAACTGATCCTGCTCGAAGTGGGCGACTTCCTGCGCGCCCAGTAAGCAGCGTGTAGCGGCAGAGTCCCGCGTGGGCTCCGCCGTTGTTCTTTACACCTGCGGCAGCAGAAAGCGCCGTTCCCAGGCGCTGACCTCGTACAGGTAGCTGTCGTATTCCACGCCCTTCGCAGCGCAGAAGCCGGTGACGAAGGCATCACCCAGCAGGCGGCGTGCCGAGGCGCTGGCTGCAATGCGTTCATGCGCCGGCAGGAAGCTGCGCGGCAGTCCGAAGCCCAGCGTGCTCGCGTTGTCGCTGATCAGCAGCGGCGCGGTGGGTGTCAGGTGCTCGTCCATGCCTGCCAGGCCGGCTGCCAGCGAGGCGGCAATGGCCAGGTACGGATTGGCGTCGGCCCCGGCAATGCGGTTTTCCACCCGGCGTGCGGCCGGGCCGCTGACCGGAATGCGCAAGCCGGTAGTGCGGTTGTCGTAGCCCCATTGCAGGTTCACCGGCGCCTGGCTGTTAGTGACATAGCGACGGTACGAGTTGACGAAGGGCGCGAAGATCAGCATCAGGTCGGGCACATAGGTTTGCAGGCCGGCGATGTAGTGGTGGAAGGCTTCGCTCTCGCTGCCATCGTCCAGGCTGAAGATGTTGCGCCCGCTGGTGTCCACCACGCTCTGGTGCAGGTGCATCGAGCTGCCCTGCGCACCCGAAATCGGCTTGGCCATGAACACGGCATTGAGCCCGTGCTGGATGGCAATCTCCTTGGCGGCGTACTTGAACAAAAACGCCTGGTCGGCCACCGCCATCGGATCGCCATGCATCAGGTTGATCTCGTACTGCGTGGCGCCGACTTCGTGGATCCAGGTGTCGGCCTGCACGCCCAGGCCGTCGAGCGCCGTGCGAAATGCATCCCAAAACGGTGCCAGTTCGTTGAGCATGTTCAGGCTGAAGGCCGACTGGCCCGCCTCGGCTCGGCCATTGCGTGCCATCGGGGCGGTCAGCGGCTGGCTCGGGTCGACGTTGGGTGCGGTCAAGTAAAACTCGATCTCGGGCGCCACCACTGGCGTGAGGCCTTGCGCGGTGTAGCGCGCCACCACGTCTTTCAACAAAGAGCGAGCGGAAAAAGCGCAGGGCTGGCCGTCCAGCTCCAGGCAGTCGTGGATGGCAAAGGCGCGTGGCACGCTGGACCACGGTGAGCGCTTGAGCGTGCTGTAGTCGGGCACCAGCCGCACATCGGGGTCGGAGTCGGGAAAGATCGGGTCGTAGGAATAGTCCCCGGTTACGCACTGCATGGGAATCGCTTGCGCAATGCGCAGCTCGGTGCCGGTCGCAAAGCTGTGGGCGGGCATGAGCTTGCCACGGGGGTAGCCCGACATGTCGGGGAACAGGCACTCCACATCCCGGATGCCATGCTGGGCAAAGAAAGCTTCGAGTTCGCTGCGGTGGGAGGGTTTCATACCGCCGATTTTAGGCCGAATTGGCCTCTAGCCCCCGTTCGCACTGCTCAGATAGCTATCAATTTCATAGCTATCTGCAGCCGGTCAGGATTTTGCGTTGGGGCGCACTTCTATGAACTGGCGCACCTGCAGGACCCCATCCGTCGCCCGCACGATGCCCAGCACGGTGGCGAGTTCCTGGCGCGTCTGCGCCCGGCCAATCAGGTAGACCGTGCCGCGCACGCTGCGCCAGCGGTAGTTCACCGAGGTCACGCCACCAGTGGTGATCAGCTGGGCCGAAATTTTGGTCTCGACCCACACATCGCCCACCACGCGCTCGGCCCCTTCGCGCTTGCCCGGAGGATTGTTGCTGGCCGCGCGCCGGCGCGCCTGCTCTTCCGGTGAGACGACCTGGATTTCGTCATACACCTTCAGGATGCGCCGGTCTGCGCGGACGCGCTGCACCAGGTCCTGGCGTGTCCGGCTGTCCACCACGGTGCCGGTCAGCATGACCCGCAGCTCCCAGACGTCGGCACTGACATCGAGCAGCAGCCCCTTGTCCTTGTCGCTCAAGGTGCCGAGCACGCTGCTGGCAATCTGCACGTCGGTCCACTGCTGGTCGGTGGAGCGGTCTTCGTAGACTTTTCGGGCGGTCTCCATCACCACGGTCGTGCAGCCCCCCAGGCACAGGGTGGCCGCACACACCGCCGCAACGGCCCCGCCCCGGAACATGTTAGAACCCCAGGCTTTTGCCCGCACCCAGCAGCGTGGCGATGCCCAGAATCGCAAAGATGCCGGCGGCAATCGAATGCACCAGCTTCATCGGGATCTTCGCGGCAAAGCGGTCGCCGACAAACACGGCGGGCACGTCGGCAATCAGCATGCCCAGCGTGGTGCCGATAACCACCAGAATCGGGTCGGGGAATTTGGCGGCCATGGCCACCGTGGCAATCTGGGTCTTGTCGCCCATCTCGGCGAGGAAGAAGGTGATCAGCGTGGCGCCGAACACGCCCAGGTGTTTGGCGACCTGGGTTTCCTCTTCCTCGATCTTGTCGGGAATCAGGGTCCAGATCGCCATGCCGATGAAAGACGCGCCCAGCACCCAGCGCAGTGTGTCGCCGCTCAG
>CAUJJV010000280.1 GCA_963205375.1 Pseudomonadota bacterium | reverse complement strand
ATCGCGATTTTTACTAACCCATCCGTGTTGCCACCTGCGCAGCACCTTTGCCCAGGAGCCGAAAATGGCCGTCCAACAGAACAAAAAGTCACCTTCCAAGCGCGGTATGCACCGCTCGCACAATGCTCTGGTTGTTCCAGGTATTGCAGTGGAATCCACCACCGGTGAGACCCACCTGCGTCACCACATCAGCCCCACCGGCTTCTACCGTGGCCGCAAGGTTCTCAAGACCAAATCTGAAGCCTGAACTGCAGCGTTCATGCAAAGCCCGAAGCTACAGGCCCTGTAGCGACGGGCTTTTGTCATTTATGGCTTCCGTTTATTTGTTGGGTGCCGTCGTGGTGCCTGTAGGGATTTCTCTTGCATGATTACTGTTGCTGTTGACTGCATGGGCGGGGACCATGGCCCCAAGGTCACTTTGCCTGCCTGCCGCCAGTTCCTGGATGCGCACGCCGATGCCCAGCTGATTCTGGTGGGTTTGCCCGAGGCATTTGCAGGTTTTTCCCATCCGCGCGCCCAGATTGTCACCGCCAGTGAGGTAGTGACCATGGACGATCCGCTGGAAATCGCCCTGCGCAAGAAGAAGGATTCTTCGATGCGTGTGACGGTGCAGCAGGTGAAGGATGGTGCGGCGCAGGCCGCCGTGTCCGCTGGCAATACCGGCGCGCTGATGGCGATCTCCCGCTATATCCTGAAAACGCTGGACGGTATCGAGCGCCCCGCCATTGCGGGCCAGATTCCCAATGCCACCGGCGGTGCGACCACGGTGCTGGATCTGGGGGCCAATGTGGATTGCACGGCCGAGCATCTGCTGCAGTTTGCGGTCATGGGGGCTGCACTCGTGTCGGTGCTCAAGGGGGAAGAGCAGCCGTCCGTCGGCCTGCTCAATATTGGCGAAGAAGTCATCAAAGGCAACGAAGTCATTAAAAAAGCGGGTGAACTACTACGATCTGCTGCTAAAAATGGCGATTTGAATTTTTATGGCAATGTGGAAGGTAACGATATTTTCAAGGGGCACGTAGATATCGTGGTCTGCGATGGCTTCGTCGGCAATGTCGCACTCAAGACCAGTGAAGGATTGGCCACGATGTTTGGCACCTTTCTGAAAGCCGAGTTCTCCAAGAATATCTTTACCAAATTGGCGGCAATTGCGGCTTATTCGGTTCTAAATGCATTTAAAAACCGGTTTGATCACCGTCGTTATAACGGTGCAGCCTTGCTGGGGCTACGTGGCCTGGTGTTCAAGAGCCATGGCTCCGCGGACACTATGGCGTTCGGTAACGCGTTGAACCGGGCGTATGATGCAGCCCGAAATAACTTGCTGGACCGCGTTCAGGTTCGCATCGCCCATGCGGCGCCTTTGTTGGCCGCAGAAGCGGTGCAGTAGTAGACTGAACGGGTTCCACACAACCCACCCATGAGACGATATTCCCGCATCACCGGCACTGGCAGCTATTTGCCACCGCATCGCTTGACCAATGCTGATCTGGTGGCCCAGCTGGCGGCGCAAGGCGTTGAGACGTCGGATGACTGGATCGTTGAACGAACCGGAATTCGCGCCCGCCACTTTGCAGCCGATGGTGTCTTCAGTAGCGATCTGGGGCTGGAAGCCGCGAAGAATGCGCTGGCGGCGGCAGGGCGGGTTCCCCAGGATATCGACCTGATCATCGTCGCCACCTCCACGCCGGACATGGTGTTTCCGTCCACGGCCTGCATTCTGCAGAACAAACTTGGAGCCAATGGCAGCGCAGCCTTTGACGTACAGGCGGTGTGCAGTGGCTTTGTGTACGCGTTGACGCTCGCTGACAGCATGATCCAGACGGGTGCTGCCAGCAAGGCGCTGGTGATCGGTGCAGAGGTGTTCTCCCGCATTCTCGATTTCAAGGACCGCACAACCTGCGTGTTGTTTGGTGACGGCGCCGGCGCCGTGGTGCTCGAAGCCTCGGACACCCCTGGCATTCTGGCCAGCGACCTGCATGCGGATGGCAAGCACGTCGATATTCTGTGCGTGCCCGGCCATGTTTCTGGCGGTCAGGTGCTGGGCGACCCGTTGCTCAAAATGGATGGTCAGGCCGTATTCAAGCTGGCCGTCGGGGTACTGGAAGATGCCGCACGCGCCACGCTCGCCAAGGCGGGCAAGACCGAAGCCGATATCGACTGGCTGATTCCCCACCAGGCCAATATCCGCATCATGCAAAGTACGGCCCGCAAGCTCAAGATGTCCATGGACAAAGTGGTGGTGACGGTAGACCAGCATGGCAACACCTCGGCTGCCTCCATTCCGCTGGCGCTGGATTTCGCGGTGCGTAGCGGCAAGGTCAAGCCCGGTGAGACCCTGATGCTGGAAGGCGTTGGTGGTGGCTTCACCTGGGGTGCTGTGCTCCTGAATTTGTAGCGCCTCCTGCAGTATTCGCGGGGGCTACCAGTCAATTTGATCAAGAATCCTTGTATGAAACAGTTCGCTTTTGTATTTCCAGGTCAGGGCTCTCAAGCTGTGGGCATGCTCGATGCCTGGGGGGACCACCCTGTCGTGGCACAGACCATTCGCGAAGCCTCCGACGCACTGGGGGAGGACATTGGCAAGCTGATCCATGAAGGCCCCAAGGAGGCGCTTGCGCTGACAACCAACACCCAGCCCGTAATGCTGGTGGCTGGTGTGGCTGCCTACCATGTCTGGATGTCCGAGGTGGGTGTGGCGCCTGCGGTTGTGGCGGGGCACTCGCTGGGTGAATACAGTGCTCTGGTGGCTTCCGGGGTGCTCTCGCTTGCGCAGGCTGCACCACTGGTCCGCCTGCGGGCTCAGGCCATGCAGGAAGCGGTTCCCGTCGGTGTCGGTGCCATGGCGGCCATTCTGGGAATGGACGCTGCCAAGGTGATTTCCGGCTGCGCCGAAGCCACAGCGACGTTCGGTGCCAGTTCACTGGAAGTGGTGGAGGCGGTCAATTTCAATGACCCGCTGCAAACCGTGATTGCCGGCAGCAAGGCGGCCGTGGACAAGGCCTGTGAAATACTCAAAGCCAATGGTGCCAAGCGCGCACTGCCGCTGCCCGTATCCGCCCCATTCCACTCCAGTCTGATGAAGCCCGCGGCAGAGAAGCTCAAGGAGCGGCTGGAAGATCTGGAACTGGGTTCGCCCCAGATTCCCTTGATCAACAATATTGACGTTGCCATCGAGGTGGATGCAGACCGCATTCGCGATGCGCTGTACCGCCAGGCGTTTGGCCCGGTGCGCTGGGTGGAGTGCGTGCAGGCGATCAAGGCGCGGGGGCTGACCCATGTGGTCGAATGCGGCCCTGGCAAGGTGCTGGCGGGAATGGTCAAGCGCATCGACGCCGAGTTGGTGGGCGCAGCCCTGTTTGATCCGGCCACCCTGGCCGACGTGCAAGGAGTTTTGGCATGAGCGAAGTGAAGTTTGAAGGCCAGGTCGCCCTGGTGACCGGCGCATCGCGCGGTATTGGCGCAGCGATTGCCCTGGAGCTGGCACGCAAGGGCGTGAAGGTCATTGGCACCGCCACCACCGACGCCGGTGCAATCAAGATCCGCGAAGCCCTGGAGGCCTTTCCTGGATGCGATGGACGCGTCCTGAATGTGACCGATGCGGCTGCGTCAGAAGCACTGGTGGATACGATTGCCAAGGAGCATGGGGCGGTCCACATTCTGGTGAACAACGCGGGGATCACACGCGACACGCTGGCGATGCGCATGAAAGATGATGACTGGGATGCGGTCATGGACACCAACCTCAAGGGCGTCTTTCGCATGAGCCGTGCAGTGATTCGCCCCATGATGAAGCAGCGCTACGGTCGCATCGTCAACATCACGTCGGTGGTGGGGGCCTCGGGTAACCCTGGACAGGCCAACTACGCGGCAGCCAAGGCCGGTGTCGCAGGCATGACGCGTGCACTGGCGCGCGAGCTTGGTTCGCGCAACATTACCGTCAATTGCATCGCTCCCGGCTTCATTGAGACAGACATGACGGCCAGCCTCGGAGAAGACCAACAAAAAGCCCTGCTGGGCCAGATTCCGCTGGGACACCTGGGCAAGCCGACCGACATCGCGCATGCCGTTGCCTATCTGGCGTCGCCGATGGCTGGCTATGTGACGGGGCAGGAAATTCATGTCAATGGCGGCATGTACATGTAATCCATGTAAGCTTGGCACCGTTGGAAAAATCAGCCGATTGGTCCGTTCGGCTACTTGGTTAGAGGTTCGCCTCTAGCGCGGGTAAAATCTCGGATTCTTTTACAACCCTTAGAGGGAACCCATGAGCGATATCGAAGTCCGTGTCAAAAAAATCATTGCCGAGCAACTCGGTGTTGAAGAGTCTCAAGTCACCAACGAAAAAGCCTTTGTGGCCGATCTGGGTGCAGACTCCCTGGACACAGTGGAACTGGTGATGGCACTCGAAGACGAGTTCGGAATTGAAATTCCTGACGAAGACGCGGAAAAAATTACAACCGTGCAAAACGCCATCGATTACGCAACCTCGCATAAAAAAGCCTGATAAGAGGCCGTTAGCCTATGTCCCGTCGCCGCGTAGTAGTCACTGGTTTGGGTTGCGTCAGTCCCGTTGGAAATACGGTTACTGAAGCCTGGTCGAATGTTCTGGCTGGAAAGTCGGGCATCGGCGCGATTACCAAGTTTGATGCATCAGCCTTCTCCTGCAAGATTGCCGGAGAGGTGCGTGATTTTGATCTGGAGTCGTATATCGGATCCAAGGAAGCACGCACCATGGATACCTTTATCCATTACGGCATTGCCGCCGCTGCGCAAGCAGTGGCAGATGCTGGGCTGGCTACCGGTGATGCACTGGGCGAAGAAGAGGCTACGCGGATCGGCTGCGTCATCGGTTCTGGAATCGGCGGCTTGCCGCTGATTGAAAGCACCCATGCGGAGTACGTCGCCCGCGGGCCCCGCCGGATTTCTCCGTTTTTTGTACCCGCCTCCATCATCAATATGACGGCCGGACATGTGTCCATGCGTTTTGGCTTCAAGGGCCCCAACATTGCCATCGTGACAGCCTGTACCACAGGTCTGCATTGCATTGGCGAAGCGGGACGGATGATCGAGTACGGCGACGCTGATGTGATGGTGGCTGGTGGCTCCGAAGCGACCGTGTCACCGCTGGGCATGGGCGGCTTTGCTTCCATGCGCGCCCTGAGCACCCGCAATGACGATCCTGCGACCGCGTCCCGTCCCTGGGACAAGGACCGTGACGGCTTCGTGCTGGGTGAAGGTGGCGGTGTGATGGTGCTCGAAGAGTACGAGCACGCCAAGGCCCGTGGCGCCAGAATTTACGCAGAGCTGGCCGGTTTTGGTATGAGTGCCGATGCCGGTCACATGACCGCACCCAATATGGATGGCCCACGCCGCGCCATGGTGGGTGCGCTGCGCAATGCCGGTGTCAATGCCGACCAGGTGCAGTACCTCAATGCCCATGGTACCTCTACGCCACTGGGTGATCTGAACGAAACCAACGCCATCAAAGCGGCGCTGGGTGACCATGCACACAAGATCGTGGTCAATTCCACCAAGTCCATGACCGGCCACTTGCTGGGCGGTGCGGGTGGCTTGGAGTCGGTGTTCACGGTGCTGGCGATCCACCACCAGAAGAGCCCTCCCACGATCAATATCTTCAATCAGGATCCCGAGTGCGATCTGGACTACTGCGCCAACACCGCTCGCGATATGCGCATTGATGTAGCCGTCAAGAACAACTTTGGTTTTGGTGGCACCAACGGTACCCTGGTTTTCAAGCGCATCTGAGGTAGAGCCTCTCCGCTTTTCACCCCCTATGCACGGCCCTCCTGCGGTCAGTCACCACATAGGGCGGTCCCAATGGTATTTCGGCATGCTGGCCACGCTCTGGAGCGTAGCGCTGTGTGTGTCAGTACTGCTGTTGCAAACCCCGCTTGCGCCGGAGGCGCTATGGAGCATCCTGTTGGCGCTGGGGTTGCCCTGTGCGCTGTCTTTCGCGGGCTGGATTCGGTCCGATACCGGCACTTTGCAGTGGGACGGCCAGCATTGGCTGTGGCCGGGGTTTGGTGAGGCACCGGTGCAGCGGATGCGGTTGGTACTGGATTTCCAGAAATGTATTCTTCTGCAACTTCGCAGCGAAGATGGCGGTGTTGCCTGGCTTTGGGCGCAGGCTGGCACCTCGCACCACCAATGGCTGGCCGTGCGCAGAGCCGTGGTTGCGGCACAGCGGACCAGGCGTGAGCCAGAGTTGCGTCAGCATCTGCTGGATGGAGAAAAGGGGTGAACCCGAAAGACGCAGCGTCGGCAGAAGATTCTGACCTGTTGCTGGTGGAGCGTGCCAATGCTGGCGATCAGCGGGCGT
>CAUJJV010000279.1 GCA_963205375.1 Pseudomonadota bacterium | reverse complement strand
AGGTAGTAACGACCGCGCGGAATGTCCACGCTCAGGTCCTGCCAGAAGTTGATGAGCTGCAGGGCGGTGCAGATGGCGTCGCTTTCCAGTAACGCCTGCTCGCTGGTGACCCCATAGAGGTGCAGCAGCAGTCGCCCGACCGGATTGGCCGAGCGGCGGCAGTAGTCCAGAAGTTCGGCCTCGGTGGCGTAGCCAGTGCGGTCGCGGGTTTTCTCGATGTCCTGCACAAAAGCGTCCAGCAGGTCGTGCAGCAATTGCACCGGCAGATGGTGCGTTGCAATGGCATGCTGCAATGGCCCAAAAACGTGGGGCCAGCGGTGGCTGGCTGAGGCTGGCCCGGCCCCGGAAGCAGCAGCGTCCAGCGCCTGGCGGTAGGCCTGCAGTTCGGCCAGACGCTGGGCGGGGGTGGCTTCGCCTTCGTCCGCAATGTCGTCGGCGGTACGGGCAAAGTGGTAGATCGCGGTAATCGGCGCGCGCAGGGGCTTGGGGCACAGCCACGAAGCTACCGGGAAGTTTTCGTAGTGGTCGATGGGCTGGTGAGCGGACGGGACAGTGGAGGGCGCTGGCATGTGGGGATTTTGCCTGTGGCCGGGCGGGCTTTCGAAAAGTCACTTGACAACTATCAACGAAATCTCTAAATTACTAACCAATCGGTCAGTAACTCCGCTGTTACTGGCTGACTTCCACCTTCTCCCTTTACTCCCGACGGGCATTGCCATGTTCACACGTACTCTCATTCCTGTTGCAACGGGCCTTGCCGTTGCGCTTGCACTCTCTGCCTGCTCCAAACCTGCCCCAACTGAAGAACCCATTCGTGCGGTGAAAGTGATGACCGTGGGAGCCGACAATATCCGCTCCGGTTCGGAATACGCCGGGGAAGTGCGTGCCCGTGTGGAGTCCCGAGTGGGCTTTCGGGTGGGGGGCAAGATCATCAAGCGCCAGGCCGAACTCGGCCAGCGCGTGAAGGCTGGTGATGTGCTGGCGCAGCTGGACCCCAGGGATTACCAGCTCTCCGCGGATGCCGCACGTGCCGGTCTGGCCGCAGCCACGACCAACCGCGACCTGGCGGCGGCGGACCTGAAGCGCTACCGTGACCTGCGCGACCAGAACTTCATCAGTGGTGCCGAGCTGGAGCGCCGCGAAGCCAACCTCAAAGCCGCCCAGGCCCAGCTGGACCAGGCGCAGGCGCAGTTGAGCGGGCAGGGCAACCAGGCTACCTACACACGTCTGGTGGCAGATGTATCTGGTGTGGTGACTTCGGTGGATGCGGAAGTGGGCCAGGTAGTGGCCGCAGGGACCCCGGTGGTGCGCATTGCCCAGGACGGACCGCGGGATGTGGTGTTTGCAGTGCCAGAAGACAAGGTGGCCCTGATCCGCACGGGCAGCGAAGCCGAAGTTCGCGGCTGGGCTGCCGGGGCCAGCACCCGGGGCGTGGTGCGTGAAGTGGCGGCCAGTGCCGATCCGGTGACGCGCACGTTCGCGGTCAAGGTTGCGCTGGGTGACAAGGATGTGTTGCCCCTGGGCGCCACCGTGTCGGTGGTGCCGCAGGCGCTGGACCGCAGTGGCGTGCAGGTGATCAAGTTGCCAACCAGTGCCTTCCGCCAGGATGGCAAGAGTTCTGCGGTGTGGGTGCTGGATACCGCCAGCATGACGGTCAAGAACCAGCCCGTGGTGATTGCGACAGCGGACGGCAACGACGTGGTCGTGGCCTCGGGCCTGACGCTTGGCATGCAGGTGGTGATTGCCGGGGTGCATGTGCTCTCGCCCGGACAGAAGGTGACAATTTACAAGGATAAACAGGCCTTGGCCCCCGCCAGTAAAGCGTCTTCAGCTACTAATTCGATAGCGTCTTCCGCTACGGCACTTGCCGCATCGGCACCGGCAGTCGCTGCCAGCCAACCCGCTGCGAAGTGAGATTGTCATGAGCGACCAACATTTGCACCCTGAGAAGGGTTTCAACCTGTCCCGCTGGGCGGTGGAGCACGCGCCACTGACCAAGTTCCTGATGATCGTGCTGTTGTTGCTGGGGGTGACGTCTTACTTCCAGCTAGGGCAGGACGAAGATCCGCCTTTCGTGTTCCGGCTGATGGTGGTGCGGGCCTTCTGGCCGGGCGCCACGGCGCAGCAGATGGCAGAGCAGGTGACCGACAAGATCGAGCGCACGCTGCAGGAAGTGCCCAATGCCGACAAGATTCGCAGCTATTCCAAGCCGGGCGAAACCACCATCATTTTCCAGCTAAAGGACTCCACACGCGGCGCGGATGTACCCAACACCTGGTACACCGTGCGCAAGAAGGTCGGCGACATGCGCTACACGCTGCCCGGTGGCGTGCAGGGGCCGTTTTTCAATGACGAGTTTGGTGATGTGTACGGCGTGATTTACGCCCTGCAGGCCGATGGTTTCTCCGATGCGGAAGTCAAGACTTTTGCCGACGATGTGCGCCAGAAGCTGCTGAAGGTGGCGGATGTGAATAAAGTGGAATTGTTCGGTGTGCAGGACGAGAAGCTGTACATCGAAATTTCGCAGAAACGCCTGGCCCAGTTGGGGCTGGACATGAACCAGGTGGTGGCCCAGTTAGGCCAGCAAAACGCCATCGAAGGGGCCGGCACGGTACAGACACCGCTGGATATATTGCAGGTGCGCGTGGGCGGCCAGTTTGAAGCGGTGGAGGACCTGCGGGCCATGCCGATCCGCGGCAGCTCGGGCAACCAGCTGCGTCTGGGTGACATTGCCGAGATCAAGCGCGGGTATGTGGACCCGGCCCAGGTCAAAGTGCGTTTCCAGGGGCAGCAGATCATTGCGCTGGGTGTTTCCATGGCCAAGGGCGGCGACATCATTGCCATGGGCAAGGCGCTCAAGGCTGCCACCGAGAAGATTGGCACCACGCTGCCGGCCGGTATCAAGCTGGTGGAAGTGCAGGACCAGCCCACGGCCGTGGCCAAGTCGGTCAACGAGTTTGTGGGCGTGCTGGTGGAAGCCATCGTGATCGTGCTGGCGGTGAGCTTTATCAGCCTTGGTGTGCACAAGCGCAACGATGCTACCCATTGGTACAACCGGTATTACGTGGATCTGCGCCCCGGTCTGGTAGTGGGTATCACCATTCCACTGGTGCTGGCAGTGACTTTCCTGGGCATGCATTACTGGGGCATCGGGCTGCACAAGATTTCGCTGGGGTCACTGATCATTGCGCTGGGCCTGTTGGTGGACGACGCCATCATTGCGGTCGAGATGATGGTGCGCAAGATGGAAGAGGGCTACGACAAAGTACGTGCAGCCACTTTCGCTTACGAGATCACGGCCATGCCCATGCTGACGGGTACCCTGATTACGGCGGTGGGTTTTCTGCCGATCGGCATTGCCAAATCTGCGACCGGTGAATACACCTTTGCCATTTTTGGGGTGACGGTGCTGGCGCTGGTGTTGAGCTGGATTGTGTCGGTCTACTTTGTGCCTTACCTGGGCACGGTGTTGCTCAAGGCCAAGCCCCATGGCACGGGCGACCAGCCGCACGAGCTGTTTGATTCGCCGTTCTACAACGTCTTTCGCAAGGCGGTGAACTGGTGCGTGCAGCACCGCTGGATCACCATCGGTGCCATGCTGCTGTCTTTCGGACTGGGTATCGTCGGCATGGGTAAGGTGCAGCAGCAATTCTTCCCGGACTCCTCGCGTTCGGAAATCCTGCTGGACGTCTGGTACCCGGAAGGTACGTCGTTTGCCGCCAACGAGGCGACCACCAAGCGCATCGAAGCCCGTCTGATGCAGGACCCGGATGTGCAGAACGTCACCACCTGGGTGGGTTCGGGCGTGCCGCGTTTCTATCTGCCGCTGGACAATATCTTCCAGCAGACCAATGTGTCGCAGTTCATCATCCTGCCCAAGGACCTGAAGCTGCGTGAGCCCATGCGCATCCGCCTGCCGGCCTTGCTGGCGCAGGAGTTTCCCGAAGTCCGCGGACGCGTGAAGATTCTGCCCAACGGCCCTCCTGTGGCCTACCCGGTGCAGTTCCGTGTGGTGGGCGGAGAGCCCTCGGTGCTGCGCGAGCGCGCCGACGAGGTCAAGGCCATCATGCGCGCCAGCCCGAATACCCGCGGGGTGAACGACAACTGGAATGAATCCGTCAAGGTCATGCGTCTGGAAGTGGACCAGACCAAGGCCCGAGCATTGGGCGTGACCAGTCAGTCCATTGCGCAGGCCTCCAAAACCATTCTGTCGGGCACACCGGTAGGACAGTACCGTGAGGGTGACAAGCTGATCGACATCGTGATGCGCCAGCCGCTCGAAGAGCGCAACGCCATCACCGATATCGGCAATGCCTATCTGCCAACCGCCAGCGGCAAATCGATTCCGCTGACGCAAATCGCCAAGCCCACGTTTACCTGGGAGCCGGGCGTGTTGTGGCGCGACGGGCGGGACTACTCCATCACGGTGCAGGGTGACATTGTGGAAGGCTTGCAGGGCGCAACGGTCACGGCAGAGCTGCTGCCCGCACTGCGCGCGCTGGAGGCTGGCTGGAAGGCCAAGGGCTTGAACGCCTACCGCATCGAGGTTGCCGGTGCCGTGGAGGAAAGCAGCAAGGGCTCGGCTTCCATCGCTGCGGGAATTCCGATCATGCTGTTTGTCACGTTTACGCTGCTGATGCTGCAACTGCACAGTTTCAGCCGTGCCATGCTGGTGTTCCTGACCGGACCGCTGGGCATTGCCGGCGTGGCTGCGGCCCTGCTCCTGTCAGGTCGTCCGTTTGGCTTTGTTGCCTTGCTGGGGGTGATCGCACTGATGGGCATGATCCAGCGCAACTCGGTGATTCTGATCGACCAGATCGAGCAGGATCGCGCCGCTGGCATTCCCGCCTGGGATGCGATTGTCGAATCGGCAGTGCGGCGCTTGCGCCCCATCGTGCTGACGGCCGCAGCCGCAGTGCTGGCGATGATCCCGCTGTCGCGCTCGGTATTCTGGGGTCCCATGGCCGTTTCCATCATGGGCGGCTTGATTGTTGCCACCGTGCTGACCCTGCTGGCGTTGCCGGCCATGTATGCGGCCTGGTTCAAGGTGAAACGGGAGCCGCCTGTTGCAGGTTAAAATACGCAGTTGACCGATTTCAAATGGGTGGTCAGGGCACCGCGGGCACGGCCCGTTGGCGTACTTGACGCCCATTTCTGTTTTTTGCGCGGGTGGCGAAATTGGTAGACGCACCAGGTTTAGGTCCTGACGCTGGCAACAGTGTGGGGGTTCGAGTCCCCCCCCGCGCACCAATAATTTAGGAGTGAATCATGGCAGTTACTGTAGAAACCCTTGAAAAGCTGGAACGCAAGATTACGCTGACACTGCCTGTGGGCGTGATTCAGACCGAAGTGGACTCACGTCTGCGCAAGCTGGCCCGTACCGTGAAGATGGACGGTTTCCGTCCTGGCAAGGTGCCCATGAACGTGGTGGCCCAGCGCTATGGCTATTCCGTGCACTATGAAGTCATGAACGACAAGGTGGGCGAGGCGTTTGCTGCTGCTGCCAACGAAGCCAAGCTGCGTGTGGCTGGTCAGCCCCGTATCTCCGAGAATGAAACCGCGCCCGAAGGCCAGATGGCTTTCGATGCCGTGTTTGAAGTGTTTCCCGAAGTCAAGATCGGTGACCTGACCACGGCTGAAGTCGAGAAGATCAACACCGAAGTGTCCGATGCTGCCATCGATAAGACGGTGGAAATTCTGCGCAAACAGCGCCGCACCTTTGCGCAGCGCGCTTTGGAAGCTGCGGCCCAGGATGGTGACCGCGTGACCGTCGACTTTGAGGGCAAGATCGACGGCGAACCGTTCGCTGGCGGCAAGGCCGAAGACTTCCAGTTCATCGTGGGCGATGGCCAGATGCTCAAGGAATTCGAAGACGCCACCCGCGGCATGAAGTCTGGCGAAAGCAAGACTTTCCAGCTGGCATTCCCCGCTGATTACCACGGCAAGGACGTAGCCGGCAAGACTGCTGACTTCCTGGTGACCGTCAAGAAAATCGAAGCAGCGCACCTGCCTGAAGTGGATGGCACATTGGCCAAGTCCCTGGGCATTGCTGAAGCAACAGTCGAAGGCCTGCGTGCCGATATCCGCAAGAACCTCGAGCGTGAAGTCAAGTACCGCCTGCTGGGTCGCAATAAGAACGCCGTGATGGACGCGCTGATTGCCAAGTCCGAACTGGATCTGCCCAAGTCCAGCGTGCAGGCTGAACTGGACCGCATGGTGGAAGGCGCGCGCGCCGACCTCAAACAGCGTGGCATCAAGGACGCTGACAAGGCACCGATTCCTGACGATATCTTCCGCCCCCAGGCTGAGCGCCGCGTGCGCCTGGGCTTGGTAGTCGCTGAGTTGGTGCGTTCCAACAACCTGCAAGCGACGCCCGAGCAGATCAAGGCCCACATTGATGAGCTGGCTGCCAGCTACGAGAAGCCCGCCGATGTGGTGCGCTGGTATTACGGCGACAACCGCCGCATGGCCGAAGTGGAAGCCATCGTGATTGAAAACAATGTCACTGACTTCGTGCTGTCCAAAGCCAAGGTCAGCGAGAAGTCTGTTTCCTTTGACGATCTGATGGGTCAGAACTGAGATTGGGCGGCTTCAGGTCACTGACTTGAACGATAAATGGGGCTTGGGCGGGGCTTGTGGTCTTGCCGTCAAGCCCCATTTGCATTTCTGGCACGGTTTTTGGGTACATTCCCACTATGTTTAATGGAGACGCTATGAATGTGAAATACGGTGCGCCAGGCGCAATGGATATCCAGGGCCTGGGCATGGTTCCCATGGTGATTGAGCAGTCGGGTCGGGGCGAGCGCTCCTATGACATCTATTCCCGTCTGCTCAAGGAGCGAGTGATCTTCCTGGTGGGCCCGGTCAATGACCAGACGGCCAACTTGGTGGTGGCCCAGTTGCTGTTCCTGGAAAGCGAAAATCCCGACAAAGACATTTCTTTCTACATCAACAGCCCCGGCGGCTCGGTGAGCGCAGGCATGGCGATTTTTGACACCATGAATTTCATCAAGCCCGACGTTTCCACGCTGTGCACCGGGATGGCCGCCAGCATGGGGGCCTTCCTGCTGGCAGCGGGTGCCAAGGGCAAGCGTTTCTCTTTGCCCAACTCCAAGGTCATGATTCACCAGCCTTCGGGCGGTAGCCAAGGCCAGGCGACCGAAATTGAAATTGCCGCCCGCGAGATCCTCAAGACCCGCGAGCAGCTCAACAAAATTCTGGCTGACCGCACTGGCCAGCCCCTGGACCGCATTGCCAAGGACACTGAGCGTGACTACTACATGACCGCTGACGAAGCCAAGGAATATGGCCTGGTGGATCAGGTGATCTCCAAGCGTCCGTAAGTACCGGGTCCGGGAAAACCCAGCCCACGACGGTGCCGCCAGAAAAAGGGGCACCGTTTTTATTTGGTTATCATTAAGCTATATCAGCGTAAAGGCACTCTCTACATGGCCGAGAAAAAAGGCTCTTCCAGCGAAAAAACTTTGTATTGCTCTTTTTGCGGCAAAAGCCAGCATGAAGTCAAAAAGCTGATCGCTGGCCCATCGGTTTTTGTGTGTGATGAGTGCATTGAGCTCTGCAATGAGATCATTCGTGACGAGTTGCCAGCCACAACAGAAGGCAAGGATGCGCGGGGAGACCTGCCGACACCTGCAGAAATCAAGGCGAATCTGGACAATTACGTTATCGGGCAAGAGCCCGCCAAGCGTACGTTGGCCGTCGCGGTCTACAACCACTACAAACGTCTTCGGCACAAGGAAAAGGCCAAGAAGGACGATGTGGAACTTGCCAAGAGCAACATCCTGCTGATCGGGCCCACAGGCTCGGGCAAGACCCTGCTGGCGCAAACGCTGGCACGCATGCTGGATGTGCCTTTTGTGATGGCCGACGCCACCACCCTGACCGAAGCCGGTTATGTGGGTGAAGACGTTGAGAACATCGTTCTCAAGTTGTTGCAGAGCTGCAATTACGAGGTGGAGCGGGCCCAGCGCGGTATTGTTTATATCGACGAAATCGACAAGATTTCGCGCAAATCCGACAATCCTTCCATCACGCGGGATGTGTCGGGCGAGGGCGTTCAGCAAGCCTTGCTCAAACTGATTGAAGGCACCATGGCCAGCGTGCCGCCCCAGGGCGGGCGCAAGCACCCCAATCAGGACTTCGTCCAGATCGACACCACTAACATTCTGTTTATTTGTGGCGGTGCATTTGCGGGCTTGGAAAAGGTCATTGAAAACCGTACGCAATCGTCTGGTATTGGTTTTGGTGCCACGGTACAAAGCAAGCAGCAGCGCAGCCTCACGGAAGTGTTCAAGGACGTTGAGCCGGAAGATCTGATTAAGTTTGGTCTGATCCCGGAGCTGGTGGGCCGGATGCCCGTCGTGGCGACCTTGGCCGAGCTGACGGAAGACGCCTTGATTCAGATTCTGACTGAGCCCAAGAACGCTTTGGTCAAGCAGTATGCCAAGCTGCTGGCCATGGAAGGCGCTGAACTGGAAATTCGTCCGTCCGCACTCAAGGCGATTGCCAAACGTGCGCTGGCGCGCAAAACCGGCGCCCGTGGACTGCGTTCGATTCTGGAGCAGTCCCTGATCGATACCATGTACGAACTGCCGAACGTGGCCAACGTTGAGAAAGTCGTCGTGGACGAATCCACGATTGAAGAAAACAAGCCTCCTCTGCTGGTTTACCGCGAAGCGGCCAAAAAGGCCTAACCAAGCCTACCCAAATCCCGGATATGCATGGTTTTGGGTAGGTTTAACTGAATATTTCCTGGAACGACCCGTTTGATAATTCCTGGTAGCTTGAATTTCAGGCGCTACGGACCATATTCAACAGGTAACAAAAAGGTATCCCATGTCTGGCCACACCCCCCTACCTGCTACCCCCATCGAATTGCCCCTGTTGCCCTTGCGTGATGTGGTGGTGTTTCCCCATATGGTCATTCCACTGTTTGTGGGTCGACCCAAAAGCATCAAGGCGCTTGAGGCCGCCATGGAAGCGGAGCGCCGCATCATGCTGGTGGCTCAGAAAGCTGCGGCCAAGGACGATCCTCAGGTGTCTGACATGTTCGATGTCGGTTGCGTGTCGACCATCCTGCAAATGCTCAAGCTGCCCGATGGCACCGTGAAAGTTCTGGTGGAAGGCCATCAGCGCGCGTCGGTGAACAAGATCGACGAAGGCGAATCGCACTTTACGGCCAACGTGACCCCCATCGAAGTTCTGGCGGACGAGTCTGACAAGGGCAAGACCAAGGCCAGTGAAGTCGAAGCACTGCGCCGTGCTGTCATGCAACAGTTTGACCAGTACGTCAAACTGAACAAGAAGATTCCGCCCGAGATTCTGACTTCCATTTCCAGCATTGACGATGCTGGGCGGCTGGCGGACACCATCGCGGCCCACCTTCCGTTGAAACTCGATGCGAAGCAGGCCGTCCTCAGTTTGTCCGAGGTGAAGGATCGCCTGGAGAATCTGTTCGAGCAGATCGAACGCGAAGTGGACATTCTCAATGTAGACAAGAAGATCCGTGGTCGCGTGAAGCGGCAGATGGAAAAAAACCAACGCGATTTCTACCTCAACGAACAGGTCAAAGCGATCCAGAAGGAGCTTGGCGAAGGCGAAGACGGCGCGGACATTGAGGAAATCGAGAAAAAGATCAAGGCCGCCAAGATGCCTAAAGAGGCATTGAAGAAGGCCGAGGCCGAACTGAAGAAGCTCAAGCTGATGTCGCCCATGTCGGCGGAAGCGACCGTGGTGCGCAACTACATTGATGTGTTGACGGGGCTGCCCTGGACCGCAAAAACCAAGATCAAGCACAACCTGGCGAACGCCGAGAACGTGCTCAATGAAGACCACTATGGTCTCGACAAGGTGAAGGACCGGATTTTGGAGTACCTCGCTGTGCAGCAGCGCGTGGACAAAGTGAAGGCACCTATTCTGTGTCTGGTTGGGCCTCCCGGCGTTGGCAAGACGTCTCTGGGACAGAGTATCGCGAAGGCCACGGGTCGCAAATACGTGCGTATGGCACTGGGTGGCATGCGCGATGAAGCCGAGATCCGCGGACATCGCCGTACCTATATCGGTGCGATGCCGGGCAAGGTGCTGCAAAGTCTGTCCAAGGTAGGGACGCGCAATCCGCTGTTCCTGCTGGACGAGATTGACAAGCTGGGTACCGATTTTCGGGGCGATCCCAGCAGTGCCCTGCTGGAAGTGCTCGACCCGGAACAAAACCACAAGTTTGGTGACCACTATGTTGAGGTGGATTACGACCTCAGTGATGTGATGTTCGTTGCCACCAGCAATTCGATGAATATTCCTCCGGCCCTGCTGGACCGCATGGAAGTCATCCGGCTGTCGGGTTACACCGAAGACGAGAAGACCAACATCGCCATCACCTATCTGCT
>CAUJJV010000278.1 GCA_963205375.1 Pseudomonadota bacterium | reverse complement strand
TAGGTGCCTACTGGCATGAAGATGGGGGTTTGCACCACGCCGTGGTTGAGCGTGAGCGTGCCGCGGCGGGCGTGGCTGGAAGGGTCGGTGGCGAGCAGGTCGAATTTGAGCATGGGGCATATTGTCCTGGATACCCGCGCGCAAGCCGCACGCGCCGGGTTGGGGTAGCCGTCAGTCACCAAATTGTCACAGCGCAGACATAGGATGCCGGCTTACTTTAGGACGGTCCATGTTGCGCTCTACACCCATGATTCAGGCAGCCATTGTGCTGGCTTGCACCCACGCCCTGATGCCCGCGTTGGCACAAAACCCTTCCACGGTGGTCGGCCCGTATTTCAACCGTATCGCCACCTTCGAGGCACATCGCAACGTCCCGGCCGGGCGCACGGTCAGCAAAAAGTCGGTCGCCGAAATTGTGGCGGCCAGTGCCGATGGCCGCTGGCTGGCCTATACCGATGCCGAGCAGCAGGGTATTGGCTTCATCGACATTGCCAACCCCGCGCAGCCCCAACCCGCCGGTTTTGTGCCGGTGGACGGCGAGCCCACTTCGGTGGTGTTTGCGCATGACAAAGTGCTGGCGGTGGTGAGTTCCACGCGCCAGTTTGACCAGCCCGAGGGGCACCTCGCGGTGCTCGATTGGGCCAGTCGCAAGGTGGTGGCGAAATGCAATCTGTACGGCCAGCCGGACTCCATCGCCCTGGATCCCGGAGCCCGGCACGCAGTCATCGCGATGGAAAACGAGCGCGACGAAAAGCGCAACAAAGGGGCCATGCCCCAGTTGCCCGGCGGCAATCTGAGCATTGTTCCGCTGGATGCGAAGGGCATGCCGGACTGCACGCGCCTGCATCCTGTGGCATTGGATGGCCTGGCCGACATTGCGACGGGTGATCCGGAACCCGAGTTCGTCAAGGTCAATCGCCAGGGTGTGGCTGTGGTGTCCTTGCAGGAGAACAACCACCTGGTGCTGGTCGATGTCGCCAAGCGCACCGTGTTGGGGCACTTTTCCGCCGGCAGCGTGAACCTCAAGGAAGTGGACAGCAAGCGCGATGGCAACATCCAGCCCACCGACACCCTGAACAATGTCATGCGGGAGCCCGATGCTGTGGCCTGGCTGGACGACACGCGCTTTGTGACAGCCAACGAGGGCGACTACAAGGGTGGGTCGCGCAGTTTCTCCATCTTCAACAACGACGGCACCGTGGCCTGGGACAGCGGCAACTTCCTGGACCATGAGGCCATCCGTCTGGGGCACTACCCGGAAGCGCGTTCCGCCGCCAAGGGCAATGAGCCCGAGGGCATTGAGGTCGGCCTGTTCGGAAAGGACCGCCTGATATTTGTCGGGTCCGAACGTTCCTCGCTGGTGACGGTGTGGCGTGACCGGGGTGTTGGGCAGCCGCCGCAGTATCTACAGGCGCTGCCGGCAGGCAGTGGGCCCGAAGGCCTGCTGGCGATTCCGCAGCGCAACTTGCTGGTGGTGGCCAGCGAGAACGATGGTGCAGCCCGCTCCAGCGTGATGATCTACCAGCGTGGTGCTGCCGAACCGGCATACCCCACTCTGATGTCCAGTGACAGCGCCAGCGGTACCCCGATTCCCTGGGGCGCGATCTCTGGCTTCTCGGCCGACCGCAAGCAGCCGGGAAGCCTGTGGGCTGTCACCGACAGTGTCTATGCCACGACGCGCATCCTGCAGATTGACGCCAACTTCAGCCCGGCGCTGGTGACGTCTGCCATCACCGTCACCAAAGGCGGCAAACCGGTCGGATTTGACGGTGAAGGCATTGCCCAGCGCGCCGATGGCGGGTTCTGGATTGCGTCCGAGGGAGATCCTGACAAGAAGGGAGGCGCCCTGAAGGACCTGCTGGTGCGTGTGAACGCCAAGGGCGAAGTGCAGGAAGAGATCGCCTTGCCCGAAAGCCTGAGCCGCCATGCCGTGCGCTTCGGACTCGAAGGCGTGACGACCACCGGCGAGGGGGAGCAGGAAGCCGTTTGGCTGGCCGTGCAGCGTGAGTGGAAAGACGATCCCAAGGGGATGGTGAAGATTCTGCGCTACACCCCCGCCACCCAGGCCTGGGGCGTACTGCACTACCCGCTGGACACCACGACCGCATCGGGTGGCTGGGTGGGTTTGTCCGAAATTACGGCCGTGGGCAACGACACCCTGGTGGTGATTGAGCGCGACAACCAGTTTGGCGACCAGTCCCTCAAGACACTCAAGGCCTTCTCCGTGGCCGGGCTGCAGCCTGCGGCCCCGGGGGATGCCAACGTGCCTGTCGTGCGCAAGCGTCTGGTGCGCGACCTGGTGCCGGATTTGCAGAAGCAGCGCGGCTATGTGCTCGACAAGGTGGAGAGCTTTGCCATCGATGCAGCGGGCGACGCCTTTGCCGTCACGGACAACGACGGCGTGGAAGGCGGGGCCAGCGGTGAAACGCAGTTCCTGCGTCTGGGTAAACTGCCGGCCCTGCGCTAACCCTGGCGCTCCAGCAGCATGGCATCGCCATAGCTGAAGAAGCGGTAGCCGCGCGCAATCGCTTCGCGGTACAGCGCCATGATGTGGTCGTAGCCTGCAAAGGCGCTGACCAGCATCATCAGGCTGGATTTGGGCAGGTGGAAGTTGGTCACCAGCAGGTCCACCAGCTGGAACGCAAACCCCGGCGTGATGAAGATAGTGGTGTCGCCGCTGGTCTTGCCGCTCTGCGCCCAGCTTTCCAGTGTGCGCACGGTGGTCGTGCCTACTGCGATGATGCGGCCGCCACGTGCCTTGCAGTCGGCAATGGCGTCCTGTGTGGCTTGAGGTACTTCATACCACTCGCTGTGCATCTGGTGCTCGGCCAGGTTCTCGGTCTTGACGGGCTGGAAGGTGCCGGCACCCACATGCAGCGTCACATGCGCGCGCTTGGCGCCCATGGCGTCGAGTTGCGCAAACAGCGCTTCGTCAAAGTGCAGGGCCGCCGTCGGTGCCGCTACGGCACCGGGATTCTTGGCAAACACGGTCTGGTAGCGCTTGGCGTCTTCGGCGGAATCGGTGTGGGTGATGTAGGGCGGTAGCGGCACGTGGCCGTGGCGTTCCATCAGGGTGTACGGGTCGTCACCGTGGTCGTTGCTCAGGACAAACCGGTAGAGCGGACCTTCGGCGTTGGGCCAGCGGCCCAGCAGGGTGGCGCACAAGCCGTCGTCATGGCCGCTGGCGCATACCAGTTTGATGGTGGCGCCCACCTCGGGCTTTTTGCTGACCCGCATGTGGGCCGCAACCTGGTTGCCCCCGAGTACGCGTTCAATCAGCAGCTCCACCTTGCCGCCGGTGGCCTTCTCGCCAAACAGCCGGGCATTGATGACCTTGGTGTCGTTGAATACCAGCAGGTCGCCCGCGTTGAGCAGCGTGGGTAGTTCACGGAAGATGCGGTCCACCGGTGGGGTGGTACGACCGTCGAGCAGGCGCGAGCCGCTGCGCTCGGGCGCGGGGTGCTGGGCGATCAGGGGTTCGGGTAGCGCGAAATCGAAATCGCTGAGGGTATAGGTACGTGGCTTATTCAATTTTGGCACCCGAAGCCTGCACGATACCCTTCCACTTGGCGTAGTCGGTCTTGAGCAGGTTGGCAAA